>JBEKNG010000765.1:0-3257 GCA_049523075.1 Paraburkholderia sp. | reverse complement strand
CCACTATCAGCAAGCTCGACGCGGCCGTGCATCAGCTAAACCTCGCGATCACCCTGTTTCTTGCGGGTGACTATCTCGCCTCGCTCACGCTTGCCGGGGCGGCCGAAGATATTCTCGCCGGCCTGTGCACGGCAGCCGGCAAGAAAGTCGCCGCCGATGCCATCGCGGGCCATCACGAGAAAGACGTAGACCCTGCGGTATCCGCTGGAAAACGGCGTGGCGTCATATTCACGGTGCTGAACCGCGCGCGCAACGCGGCCAAGCATGCCGACAAGCCGGGCGAAAACACCGTCGAAGTCGAGCAGATTCATCCGCTGCAAATGCTCATGCGCGCTATACCTATGTGTGCCTCCTTGGAGGTCAAGCCCTCGCGCGAGATTAAAACAATGGTCCGCTGGGTGCACGATCACTCGGAGGTCCAGCAGTAAGTCGCTCCCCGCAGGGTGACGGTGTTTTTCCGCATGCGAAAATGGCAACCTTGACCGCTGTAGGAAGAGAAATGGATAGGCAATCAAAGCGCCTGCTGGACCAAGAATGGACAGATGCCCTTCAAGGCATGGCAAAACAAATCCAAGCTATTAAAAAGTCTTCCGGAGCGGCGCAGGTCGAAAGGGCGCTGAACTCCGAGGCTAATTTGCCGCTCATGAACATGATGGAATTCGAGACAACGCCAACGGGCAAATTCATCAAGCAAGCTCAAGAATTCGCGAACTCCCCAATAGGGAAACAATGGGCTGAGATGGCGAAAAACGTTATGGCCGCTAACGAGAGAGCAAAGCAGCTGTCAGATCTCATCCACGACGCGTCCGACATAGACGACGTTCAGACGGCCATCGACTCGATTCCAATCGACGTATACACGCTTTTGGCGCTGGTAAACCTTGAGAGAGACAAGGAAGCTGGTGAACTAGAAAAACGATTTCAGGAGAAAAGCCAGGCGGCTAAAAGCGAGCAGGGTCGCATGTTAGCCAAGCTGGCCCATGCCAAGTCACCTCACGCCCAGGTCAAACCAGAGATCATCAAATTTTACGAAGAGCACGCTGGCGAGATGAAGAATGGCCGACCACGCTTCAGAACCAAGGCATCGTTCGTAAGAGAAGTTGCGAAGCAATATGTGGATACGGTAACCGATCCGAACACGATCGCGCGGTGGATCGCTGAGAGCGCCTTCAAAGTCCCGCATTGGCGTACGCGGTCGGCCGCCGTGAAAAGTTAGATGGCCTGCGACGCAGACAAGGTTGTTTGCACCGCCGATCGGCTTGTCTGCACAGCAGGCATATTTAAACAAAACGGATGCGAATCTATTCTGCCATTTGAGACAAATGTCTCGAAGAAACTAATGAACAGGAGAGTTCAAGTGGCAAAATTTGAGAAACAACAATCGACCCTCACGGCGGCAATCCGCGCGCTCGCGCCAGTGTTGACTACCATCATCCGAGTAGGCGGCGAAATCATGGTGACATGGATTCGATACGCCCATCATTGAAGGGCTGACCGTTGAAGACAGGAAATGCCTGTTAAAGACGGATGCGTTCCACCTCGTCGAGGCTGATGTCGTCACGACGACGATCGTATAGCTGTGTCGTGCGGGTCGATGCGTGATTAGCCATCACTGCAGCGTTCTCCAGCGTGCCGCCGTTTTTCAGATAGGCGGTGATGCCGGTGGCCCGGAACGTGTGGTTGCCGATCCTCGTGCCGATCCCGGCCGCGATCGCGCGACGCCGCACCATCGAATACGCGTTCGCCTGCGGCAGCGGCGTGTCGCTTAATTGCCCAGTGCCGCGACGGATCGTGCGGAACAGCGGGCTTTTGGTATCACCGCTGATGCCGACGCCATCGAGATAGGCATGCAGATATTCTTCGAGCGTGTGATGGCACGGCATCTCATGGCGCTTGCCGCCTTTCTCGTGAAGGCGCACCCATAGCCGCCGATTTTGCACATACACGTCCTCCACCTTCATCGCGATCGCTGCACCAATACGCGCGAACGAAAACACCATCAGTGCGATCAGCGCGCGATCGCGCAGGCCAGCCGGTGTCGTCACGTCAATGCTATCGAGCAGCTGCCGCGCCTCGGTCGCGTCGAGCACCGGCGTCTTGCCTTTTTTCGCGGTGTGGGAAGGTCCGCGCACCGACGCGGCCGGGTTGTGCGGCACGATCTGGCCGACCACCAGCCAGTCGAACAGGTGGCGGATGGCCGCCAGATGCTGCTTGACGGTCGGCGCCGAGAGTGTGGTCGTCTGCAGCTCGATCCACGCGGCCACGTGCAGCGGCTGCACCGCCGTGATCGAGGTCACGCCGGCGCCGGCACACCACGTGAGGAAATCTCCCGCAGCCCGCGCATACGCGCGGCGCGTGTGCGGGTTACGGATCGCCGACGCGAAGAATTCGAGGAAACGGATACCGGCACGGTCACCGGCCGCGGTAACCAGCACCGGCACAGAGGCAGCGTTGAGCGCAACGAGCGGGCTCATGGCCGCATGACCTTGTTCCAGTCAACTTCGTGGCCTGCTGCCTCAAGCTCCTGTCCCAACGCCTGTTTCCAGCCATTGCCTGCATCGATGGCCACCCAGACCACGCCAGCAAAGTCACTTGGAATGTCGACCTCGCCGCGCTTGAGCGCGCACACCTTGTCCCGCCCAAGACGGCCCATGAAATAGCCGAGCTCGAGCAGCACGTTTTGCCGCGCGCGCGGTTCTGGCTGTCCCCCCTTTACGCAACCCTCGTCATCGGGTGTGAGCAGTACGACCGCGAAGCCAACATCGTGAAAGGCCTCGATCTTCTCGATGACAGTACGGTTCCGGCTCGCCTGTTCGTGCAGGATGATCGGCTCAAAGCCAATCTTTTCGAGGAAGCGGGCGACAGTCTCGCGCGCACCTTCATCGTGTCCATGGACGACGAAAACGCGCCGGGAAAGCACAGCGGGTTGTTCGGCGTGTGCTGTTGCCGGTTCGGCTTCATGCTGGACATCAGCCAGATCCTCCCGCAAGACACGTTGAGCTTCCTGTAGCAGCGCGACTGAATGCTCGATCTTTGCCTTAACCCCTGCAAGGTACTCATGCGCCGGCGTAGTGTGTCCACCATACATGATGATCATGGGATGCCAAGACAACGATGCGGCGTCCTCGAATCGCCTGAAGGCTGACGTATTTTCACCAAAGCAGCGCTCAAGAGTGTCTTTAATCGCGGCAGAAAGAGCGGTCAGCCCCGGCGAATTGCCTGTCGGCACAGTTGCCACGTCAAACGCTTGTAGTTCA
>JBEKNG010000764.1:0-3271 GCA_049523075.1 Paraburkholderia sp. | reverse complement strand
TTCTTTGCGGCGGCAAAGAAAGTTAGTGCTGCCCCGCACAGGGGCGAACCTAATAGACCGATAAGAATACAAGGAGAGGCCAACGCCGCAGGAGAACCAACCAAAACCAAGGCGCCGCAGGCAACCAACCCGAGCCAACCAAAAAAACCAGAAGAACCTCAAAAAAAGCCGAACTCCAAGACGCCGCCAGCAAGGCAAACCCCCAAAATCCATGCGCAGCACTCCATCCCAATATATGAGTGCTGCATTCACATATTGGAGATTTCAAAAAAACCGCCTTACAATTCACAACACCAAGCCCGCAAGGCACCGTAGCAAGGCACGCGAAACCCGCGCGCCAAGCCGCCAGCGAGGCAAAAAAAGGCCATACCCCTCCGCACGAGCACAGTGCGGCCGGTGCGGACCACAACGATCGGAGACAACCAGCCATGCCCATTACCGTCAGGCAGGAAGCACGCACTTGCCGTGTTCTGTCCCGTTTCTCTGGCCGCCACGCCGGCCCCGCGCGGTAACACCCAACTAATCGCCCAATCGCCATGAATAAAGCGATGTCCACTCACGCCGCAGCCGGGTCCGACGCAGGTTCCGAAGCCGTGCCGCAACCGCGCCCCCGCACGCTGAACGGCGCCGCGGGCTCACACAAGCCTGCCGACGAAATCGCGCTGCCGAGCACGCTGCTCGACATCACGCCGCAGCAAGCCGGCACGCAGACGCTATTGCGCGGCCTCGCGATTCTCGAAGCCGCTGCCGCCGGCGTGCGCGATCTGCGCACCTTCGGCGCCGCGCTCGGTACAACCCGTAGCACCACGCACCGCCTGGTCAGCAGCCTCGTCCAGGCGCGCTATCTGCGCCAGGTGCAGGGAGGGTATCTGCTCGGCCCGAAGCTGATCGAACTCGGCACCATCGCGCTCGAACAGATGCCGCTCACCGCGGTGGCCCGGCAGCATCTCGAGTCGCTCGCGGAACAGACGCTCGATACGATCCACCTCGGCGTGCGCGACGGTGATGACGTGCTCTACATCGACAAGATCTCCGGCACGCGCGGTCTTGAAATGCGCTCGCGCGTGGGTCACCGCATGCCACTGGCGTCCACCGGCATCGGCAAGGCGATGATGCTCGACCTCACGCCGGATGCCTGGCAGTCGCTGTTCGATGCGTCGCGCCGCGCGCTCGCCGGCGTTAGCTTCAAGCCGGACAACCGTCCCGACATGCCGACCTTCATGCAGCGCATGACGAACTATTCGACGGGCGGTTACACGTTCGACCTCGAAGAAAACGAGGCATCGATCCGCTGCGTCGCCGCGCCCGTGCGTGACGCGTCGGGTGCAATCGTCGCGGCGCTGTCGGTGGCGAGCACGATTCCGTATATGTCGCTCGAACGGATGGACGAACTGATTCCTGTCGTGCAGCGCGAAGCGCGTGCCATCTCGGAGGAACTCGGCTGGCGTGTGCCGCAGCCGGCGACGCGCAGGATCAAACGATGACGCAAGCGGGTTCACCCATGCCGGTCGCTAAAGTCACGCCTGCCGCGGATGTCACGAACGTCGCACATGAAACGGGTGCCGCCGCCGCAGTGCAAACGCATGCCGTCGGCTTCGATCAGGCCGCGCTGGTTGCGCTTGACTGGGGCACAACGTCGTTACGCGCTTATCTGTTCGACGCAGCCGGTAACGTGCTGGACACGCGCGAATCGACCGCCGGCATCATGAATCTGCCGCGCGCCGCTGACGAGGGCGGTTTCGACGCCGCCTTTGAGGCCGCTTGTGGCGCCTGGCTCGAGCGTGCGCCCGGCGTGCCAGTGATCGCAGCGGGAATGGTCGGTAGTGCTCAGGGTTGGCTCGAAGCGCCGTACGTCGATGCCCCGGCGAGTGCCGATGCGCTGGTCGCCGGCATCGTGCGCGTGCTGACCGCCCGTGGCGCGACGCTGCACATCGTGCCAGGCGTGCTCCAGCGCGGCGAACTGCCGAACGTGATGCGCGGCGAAGAAACGCAGATTTTCGGCGCGCTCGGCGATGGCCCTGCAGCAACCGATGCCGGAGAGTACGAACTCATCGGCCTGCCCGGCACGCACGCGAAATGGGTGGTGGTGCGCGGCGGCCGGATCGAACGCTTTCATACCTTCATGACCGGCGAGATATTCGCGGCGCTGCGCGAGCACACCATCCTCGGCCGCACGATGGTCACGCCGGATCGTCTGGATGCCGACGCATTCTTGCGCGGCGTGAATATCGCGCGGCAGAAAGGTGAGGCGGGTCCGCTCGCCACGGTGTTCAGTACGCGCACGCTTGGGCTCACCGGACAGCTCGGTGGCCAGCAACAGCCCGACTATCTGTCGGGTCTGCTGATCGGCCACGAACTGGCCGGTCTCAACGCCGTTCTCGCACAGCAGCAAACCAGCCTCGTTGGGCACGCGCTGCGCCTGATCGGTAATGAAGCATTGTGTGCGCGTTATCAGCTCGCGCTGAGCCAATTCGGCTGCACCGAGGCGGAGCTGGTCAAGCAAGCCACTGAACGCGGCCTGTGGCGCATCGCGACGCAGGCAGGATTGGTGGCGCCTGCGGCGGCATCATCCGCGGCGACACCGGCTTCCGGCGCCGCGCAGGCCGCGCGCACCAGTTGACACTGCCGCGCACGACACAGACAAGGAACCGACATGCAACCTCACATCAATCTGCCCGCCCCGTATATGCCGCACGCGGGTCTGATCGCGGCCTTCGAAGCGTGTCCGCTGATCGCCATTTTGCGCGGCGTGACCCCTGCCGATGCCGCCGAACACGGCCAGGCGCTGTACGAAGCCGGTTTCCGGATCGTCGAAGTGCCGCTCAACTCGCCGCAGCCGTTCGACAGCATCGCGGCGATCCGCAAGGCTCTGCCAGCGGATGCGATTGTCGGCGCGGGCACGGTGTTGCACGCGAGCTTCGTCCACGACGTGAAGTCGGCGGGCGGCGAATTGATCGTGATGCCGCATAGCGACGCGGAAGTGGTGGCGACGGCGAAAGCCCAGGGACTCGCCTGCGCGCCGGGTGTGGCCACGCCGAATGAAGCGTTCCTCGCGCTGAAAAACGGCGCCGACGTGCTGAAGATGTTCCCCGCCGAACAACTCGGCTGCCAGGTCGTCAAGGCCTGGCGCGCGGTGATCGCGGCCGAAGTGCCGCTGGTGCCGGTCGGCGGCATCACGCCGGACAACATGGGCCCGTTTCTGAGCGCCGGCGCGAACGGCTTCGGGCTCGGCTCGGCGCTGTACAAGCCGGGCCAGAGCGTGGCGGCGACG
>JBEKNG010000763.1:0-3271 GCA_049523075.1 Paraburkholderia sp. | reverse complement strand
TTCCTGCAAAAAAGGCGCGCCGCTTTGCCACCGCGGCGGCGGCGCGCGGCCTGTAATTGTGGCATGTCCCGCGCGGGGCTTGTGCGGGCGGCCCGATTGGCAATTTATTCGGCAATCGGGTTGGCAACGGAGCGGCCGGCACATGGGGCGCCGCTCGCGAGGGCGGCGCGGGCTTCGTGTTAACATCGCTCCTCTCGCGCGAATCGGCTCAGCCGACCTGCCGCCGCAGCTCCCCCCTCAACCGTAAGACCCCATCCACAGACGATGTCCGCAGGCCTGAACCCCGCCCAAAACGAAGCGGTGCGCTATCTCGATGGTCCCTGTCTCGTGCTTGCCGGCGCAGGCAGTGGCAAGACGCGCGTGATTACGCAGAAGATTGCGCACCTGATCGAAGTCAAAGGCTTCGAGCCGCGCCATATCGCCGCCGTGACCTTCACGAACAAGGCGGCGGCGGAAATGCGCGAGCGTGTCGGCAAGCTGCTCGAAGGCAAGACGCTGACAACGCCCGGCAAGGAAGGCCGCAAGGTGCCGGTCAACCAGTTGACGGTGTGTACCTTCCACTCGCTCGGCGTGCAGATCCTGCGCCAGGAAGCGGAGCACGTTGGCCTGAAGCCGCAGTTCTCGATCATGGATTCGGACGACTGCTTCGGCATGATCCAGGAACAGGTCGGCTCGACGGACAAGGGCTTCATCCGCAAGATCCAGTCGATCATCTCGCTGTGGAAAAACGGCATGATCATGCCCGAAGAGGCCATGCGGATTGCGTCGAACGAGGACGAACATCAGGCTGCGATTGTCTACCGCAATTACGTGGCGACGCTGCACGCCTATCAGGCGGTGGATTTCGACGATCTGATCCGCGTGCCCGCCGAGCTTTTCGCCAAGAACGAACAGGTGCGCGAGCGCTGGCAAAACAAGTTGCGCTATCTGCTGATCGACGAGTATCAGGACACGAATGCGTGCCAATACGAACTCGTGAAGCTGCTAGCCGGGCCGCGCGCGGCATTCACGGCGGTGGGCGACGACGATCAGGCTATCTACGGCTGGCGCGGCGCGACGCTCGAGAATCTGGGCCAGCTGAGCAAGGACTTCCCGAAGCTGCATCTGATCAAGCTCGAGCAAAACTACCGTTCGACGGTGCGCATCCTGACCGCCGCGAACAATGTGATTGCGAACAACCCGAAGCTGTTCGAGAAGAAGTTGTGGTCCGAACACGGCATGGGCGACACGATCACCGTGACCGGCTGCAACGACGAAGAGCACGAAGCCGAATCCGTGGTGTTCCGTTTGTCGGCGCACAAGTTCGAGCGGCGCGCGCAGTTCCGCGACTACGCGATCCTGTATCGCGGCAATTTCCAGGCGCGCATCTTCGAACAGGTGCTGCGGCGCGAGCGGATTCCGTATGTGCTGTCGGGCGGGCAATCGTATTTCGACAAGGCCGAGATCAAGGATATCTGCGCGTATCTGCGCCTGATCGCCAATGCCGACGACGATCCTGCGTTCATTCGCGCGATCACCACGCCGCGGCGAGGCGTGGGCAATACGACGCTCGAAGCGCTCGGCTCGTTCGCGGGCCAGGCGAAGGTGTCGCTGTTCGAGGCGGTGTATATGGGCGGCATCGAAGCGCGGCTGTCGGTGCGCCAGGTCGAGCCGCTGCGCACCTTCTGCGATTTCATGCAGCGCCTTACCGACCGCGCGGATAAGGATCCGGCCTCCGAGGTGCTCAACGACCTAATGGACGCGATCCACTACGAGGCCTACCTGTACGACGCGTTCGACGAGCGCCAGGCGCAGTCGAAATGGCAAAACGTGCTGGAGTTCATCGAGTGGTTGAAGCGCAAGGGCACCAAGCCGGAGCCTGCGGCGGGGTCTGAGGCCACCGGCTACGACAACGCCGACGGTCTCGCGGATACCGGCAAGAATCTGCTCGGCCTGATCCAGACGGTCGCGCTGATGTCGATGCTCGACGGCAAGGAAGAAGATCCGGATGCGGTGCGGCTTTCGACGGTTCATGCGTCGAAGGGGCTCGAGTATCCGCACGTGTTTCTGGTGGGCGTCGAGGAAGGCATCATGCCGCACCGCGGCGGCTCGGACGACGCGCCGATCGACGACGCGCGCATCGAAGAAGAACGCCGGCTGATGTACGTGGCGATCACGCGTGCACAGCGCAGCTTGCATCTGAACTGGTGCAAGAAGAGGAAGCGCGCGCGGGAGACGGTGGTGTGCGAGCCGTCGCGGTTCATTCCGGAAATGGGGCTCGACGAAGCGCCGCCGCCGACGGCGGAAGAGGCGCCGATGTCGCCGAAGGATCGGCTGGCGAGTTTGAAGGCGTTGTTGCAGAAGCCTTGATGGGTGGCTGGGTTTGGGGTTATGCCTTGGCCGCCCCCTGCTTGCCCAACGCCCGTTATCAGCACGTAAAAAATCCCTGCCTGTGTTGCCACGGTGCAGGGATTTTTGTTTTTCAGCTACGAAGTGAAATGGGTTTAGCGTCTATTTTGCCGCGCTGACCATGTAATCGACGGCGGCCTTCACGTCCGCATCGGAGGCGTTCGACCCACCCTTGGGCGGCATCGCGCCCTTGCCGTGTAGCGCGTAGTTGTAAATCGTGTCCATCGGATCCTTAAGGCGCGGCGCCCAGGCGGTCTTGTCGCCGAACTTCGGCGCGTTGAGCACGCCGGCGGCGTGGCACGTCTGGCAAACCTGCTGGTATAGCGCCTTGCCCGCCTGCGCGCTGTCGGCGCTCGGCGTGGCGCCGGCAGGCGGGGCTGCCGGTGCGCTGGCAATCGCCGCAAGCGCAGCCGCAGCCTGCGAAGCCGCCGCGCCTGCGTCCGCCGCGGCACCGGACGCGGGCGCCGCCGCTGCGGCTGCGCCTGAAGCGGCTTGCGCGGCGGTCGGCACCGGCGGCTCGGCAAGGTTGCCGCCCGAATTGTTCGCCATATAGACGACGGCGCGGGCAATCTCGTAATCGCTATAGTCGTCCGGGCTGGTACCACCGCGCGCGGGCATGGCACCCTTGCCGGTCAAGGCGGTGTGCCAGAGCGTGTCGAAGCCCTGCGCGATGCGCGGCGCCCAGTCGGCGGAGTTGGTGAATTTCGGTGCGCCTGCCGTCCCGGCGGCATGACAGGCCGAGCAGACCGCCTTGTAGACTTCCTCACCGGTCTTATAGACACGGGGCGCGTTGGCGTCGCGAATATCGACCTGAGCGAGCGGCGCGATGCGCGCGCTGACCTCGGCGTCGGAGAGACTATCGGTGCCGGCGCCCGTGCGGGTC
>JBEKNG010000762.1:0-3275 GCA_049523075.1 Paraburkholderia sp. | reverse complement strand
CAACGCGCTCGCTAGCAACGCGAACTTCGCTAAGCTGACGACGGCCGCAGCGGCAGGTCTGACGGCCGCGCAGATCGCCGCAGTGGGTACGGAGGGGCTGTCGGCCCTGGCTACCGCGGGTGCTACGCTGACGTCGACGCAGGTAGCGGGGCTGACCACGGCTGAGCTGGCGAATCTGACGTCGGGACAGGTGAATGCGCTGACCTCGGCGGAAGTGTCGAAGCTGACGACTGCGCAGATTTCCGCGCTCGTCACCGGGAATCTCGCTTCGCTTACGTCGTCGGCTGCTAGCGGTCTGACGGCTGCGCAGATCACCGCGCTGGGTACGGCGGGTCTGTCGGCACTGAGCAGCGTTCAGGGCGCAGCGCTGACGACGGCGCAAGTCGCGGGGTTGACCACGGCGCAGGTGGCGAGCCTGACCACGGCTCAATACCCGAGCTTCCTGACGACGGCAGACATCACCCACTTGACGAGTTCGCAAATTCAAGCGCTTGCCAACACGGGCATCACGCAGAAGCTCACGGTGTAATAGCTGAAGCTCGGGGGCAACCCCGGGCTTTGGCGGCTCATGCTGCAACGACGCTCGCTTTCTGGGGGCCCAGTTTGTAAATTGGTGCGTGCTCATCCTTCAGCTATATGCCGGACGATGGGCACGTCTGTATTTGGATCGGGCTGAATCGGGTGCGGCATGACACCCCTGCATCAAAGAATCAATCCAGTGGAAAACGATTACGCCGTTAAAGTGCTGTTTGCCTGTCGAGGCGAGCTGTCCGTTCTAGATCTGATTGACTACGCAAACCGGATCAGTGCAGCCGATCTGAATGAGTTGGTCGTTGTGCTTTACCAGGCTTGGCTCGACAATAACTCGACGCCGTTCAACCATCTGGTCTGGTTCAATCTCGGCGCGATCTATAACCAGCTCAACCGTCTCGAAGACGCCAAGCGCGCGTTCCGCCAGGCGATCGACCTCGCGCCCGCCTTCATGCAGCCGCGACTGAATCTCGGACTTATATACGAGCGCCTTGGCCAGCCGGATGCGGCGCTGGCCGAGTGGATGTGGGTAGCGCGTACCATCTCGGACCACGACACCACCAACACGCCGTTGCGTCTCCTTGCACTTAAGAACCTCGGACGTCTGTCCGAAATCGAAAGAAAATTCGCTGACGCGCTCGACTGGCTCGGCCAGAGTCTGGCAATCCAGCCCGACCAGACCGACGTATTGCAGCACTGGGTGTTTCTGCGCGCGAAAACCTGCTCGTGGCCAGTTTACGCGCAGTGGCACGATGTAGATTTCGATCTGATGCGCGAGTCCACCTCAGCGCTCGCCATGATTTCGCAGTCCGACGATCCGGCCGCGCAACTGGTTGCTGCGCGACGTTTCGTCGAAGAGAAGGTCGATACCCGTCAACCGCCACTGACGGATGGCCGTGGTTATGGGCGTGAAAAGCTGCGGATCGGCTATCTGTCCTCGGATTTCTGTCTGCATCCGGTGGCCATGCTGACGGTCGAACTGCTCGAATTGCACGACCGCGACAATTTCGAAGTATACGGTTACTGCTGGTCGCGCGAGGACGGCTCCGCGCTGCGCCAGCGCGTGATTCACGCGGTCGATCATTTCCATCGCATCGACAAGCTGAGCGATGCCCAAGCGGCGCGCCTGATCCGCGAGCACGAGATCGACATCCTGGTCGATCTGCACGGTCAGACCTTGGGCGCACGCCCCGACATCCTGGCGGCACGACCGGCTCCCGTGCAGATCACGTACCTCGGGTTGCCGGCGACCACCGCATTTCCGTTCATTGACTACGTCATTGCCGACCAGTATCTGATTCCGCCGGAATTCACGCAGCATTACACCGAGCAGATGCTGTACATGCCGGATACATACCAGGTCAGCGATCGCCAGCGGGCGATCTCCGATGCGCCGTCGCGCGCCAGCTGCGGACTGCCGGATACAGGCTTCGTGTTCTGCTCGTTCAACAACAATTACAAATTCACGCCGGAGATGTTCGAGATCTGGATGAACATCCTCAAGCGCGTGCCGGACAGCGTGCTGTGGCTCCTGTCCGACAACGAGTGGGCCGAGGCCAACCTGCGCGAGGCTGCAATGGCGTGCGGCGTGGACGGACAGCGGGTGGTGTTCGCGAAACGCGCATCGCCGGCGGATTTCCTTGCGCGTCTTTCCATCGCCGATCTGTTCCTCGATACCTACCCGTTCAACGCGGGAACGACGGCTAACGACGCGCTTTGGGCGGGGCTGCCGGTGCTCACCTGCGCAGGCCGCGCATTCGCGTCCCGCATGGCCGGCGCGTTGCTGACGGCCGCGGGTCTGCCCGAACTGATTACCGGGAATCTGCGCGATTACGAAGAAAAGGCGGTTGCGCTGACGCTGGCCCCGCAGGAATTGCGGCGGTTCCGGACCTTGCTCGCGCAGGTCAAGGCGAATGGCGTGCTGTTCGATACGCCCAGATTCGTTCGCAATCTGGAACAGCGGTTCAGGGAGCTGATCGACGCCCTAGCATTAAGCCCGGAGTGTGCGGAAACGGAGGTCGTGCCAGCACCTGGCGTATGACGTGCACTGAAAATTGACACTGTTTGCTGCGGTTTGTCAGAGTTGGTCTCGTGCCGTTATACGAAGATCGGCTACAGGAGAGAGGCGTGTCAATCAGCGGTTACGTTTCGCACGACGGCACGCAAGAGGCGGTCGTGCAGCAAGCGAAGCGGGCGGTTGCAGCCTCGCTACATGAAGCGTGGCTCATTGCCCCCGGCGCCCCATGCGCGAAGCCTGCAACTGCTCGAATGCATCGAAGATACGTTGGACAAATGCATTTTTGTGGGCGAGTGCGCCGTCGGCTTTCTCGCGGTGGACAAGCATTGTCGCGTTGGCTTCGAAAACGAGCACACGCCCGTCCGGAAGCAGCGTGAAATCAATGCCGCCGTAGTCGAGAGCGAGACGGCGGCCAATCGCTTCGACGGCGCGCAGCCCGCGCTCTCCAAGCGTCGCACCGACGTCTTCGAGAAAGCGCCGCTCCTCTTCGAGTTTCCAGGGTGCTGAGGTCATCTCCGCCGAGAAGTAATGCACCATCCAGTGCGACGAGATCGCGAGGTGATAGGGAAATGCTTGCCCATCAACGAACACGACACGGTATTTGCGGTAGTGACCGTCCGTGCTGCGATAGTCGCGAAATGTCGTCAGATAGCAGGGCGCACGGTGTGCTTCCAGCGCGGGCCACAGCGTGTCGACTGATGCGTGCCGCACCACCCCGCTGCCACCA
>JBEKNG010000761.1:0-3277 GCA_049523075.1 Paraburkholderia sp. | reverse complement strand
AGGGCAGAGGCTGCGATGTTCTTCATCTGTGGTTTTTACTCGGAATCTATGTTCCTTGTCGACACATGGAGCGGGCCGAAGGTTCACTTTGCCGGGCCGTCGCTCGCCCTTGGTCCGTGTGTAGCGTCGATTTGTGGCGGATCGGGGTGCATGCATTCTTGCGACAAATGTTTGCAATCCGATGATGCGGCACTGCTAGCGTGGAAGGTGAACGGGGCGAGAACTTGTCCCGGCGTTCACCCAACCTCCACGAGGACGTACGATGCCACCGCTGAGCTCTGAAATTGCCCAAAAACTCGCCTCATATGAGAGCCGCAAGGTGCCTGCCGTCAAGGCGAGCTATCCGGTCGCCACAACGGGCGCGCGAACGCGCGACGGCGGTGTTTTGAGAGCGGGTTCGTCCAAGCTTGCGGTTGACGACCTCGCCGCAGGACGTGTTGGGGACGAAGTGGTCTACTCGGGCGGCTCTGTAGCCTACATAACGTCCGGTTCCGGATCCGCATTTGTCGAAGGCGGCAGGTGTTTAGCAATCGTCGGCGGCGATCTGAGCAACGGCGATGTTATTACGGAAAGCCCCAACGACAGCTTCACTCTCAGCGAGCACGAAGGCGAGCCACCGATTCCCGGCTTGCTCGATCCCGCATATGCACCTCTCATCGTTGCCGAGCATGGGATGGAAAGACAGTGTCTGAATTGCGCGCCGCAGACCCAAACTATTCCTACGCATGGGACGGCTCCAACGCCAGATTTAACAAACTGATGCGCACGCCCGACAGTGAGATTGAGTTTGATCCTGGGATGAAGTTGGCTGTCGAATGGGCGCAAAAGGCTTTGGACAACAACGCGATGGACCCGTCCAACGGCGCGTTTTGGTGGGACGGACTCGATTTCAAGACCAATTACGCGAACCACCCAAAGGTTCGCGACGGGTTCAAGTGGGGCAACTCATCTGACAACATTTTCAGCGTGCCGGAAAAACGACGGGAGATCATTGTGCGATGGAAAATCCGCAACAAGAAGACTGGAAAAGTCGTCGATGGTGGTGAACGCGGCCGCTACGATTCGGTCTGGCTTTCGACCGCGGCCCAAGGCAGCACTATATTTTGGTTGCACAATCCGGACTACGTGGAAGCCACGGGAGGAAAGGCTTACCGATGAAATCTGCGCTGATGTTGGCGGGGGCCCTGGCTGTTTTTGCGGGAAGCGCTTGTGCCGGTGGGACTTACGAGAGTTATGACGCTTTTTATGCCGCACAGCCGGGTACCGTATTCGGCGATCCGGTCAAGTTTGACGCCGGCGTCGTCTATTCCGGCGCCGATGGGCAGGGCGTTCAAACGGAACTGCGAACTACGCTAGGAGCGAAGGCTGTGCGCGTTGCCCTAGCGGACGATCGCATAACGGTCAACGGCAAGACCTATCGATATGCGAGCGCGGCGACCCTTCCAGGAGAACATCCCGCTGACTTCCCCCCGCAGAGTGCCGACGTGTTCCTCGCTGCGCGGACAAACGCCCACCGCGCCGTCCTTTGCGTGCAAGGCGACAGCAACGGGTCGGGCGAAGCCGATCGCCACAAGCAGATCTACCTGCTGATCAACCCATTGGCACCCACAGACCATGCGACGTTTCTGCATTTGCCCAGCCTGTTTTCGTCGTGCAGGGCTGTATTGGCGACAAAAGATGGCGAGTCCATCTTGCCGATGAATAGCTATATGTTCGATGATGCGCAAGAGTCTCGCGTCGGATTGCTCGTGTCCTATTACACGTTTGAGGACCGGCGCTTCGCCCCAACCCTCGACGAAATTCGGCTCCGATTCACTCGCCCAGAGAGTCCATTCGAGTTTTCGATTGAGGGCAAGAAGTGAGCGGTCTGGCGGGTGTGAAGTTCAAACCGCTGACATTAGCGAGTCAGAGGTTCGTTTGACGCGGATCAGCGGCGGAGTGATCGCCGAACAGGTCTTTGGCGCGACTAATGTTGCACCGCCGCCGCTGTACAAAATAAAAAGCCGCTGACCCTTACGGATCAGCGGCTTTCTCTTGAAACTGGTGGCGAATCAGGGATTCGAACCCCGGACCTGCGGATTATGATTCCGTCGCTCTAACCGGCTGAGCTAATTCGCCTAAAGAAGAAGCGAGATTATGAAGATGGAAGCGGGACCTGTCAACCCCCGCCGCGGAACATTTTCAACCTCGCCATCACGCCCGGTCGGGCCCGGGACAAGCATCGATCCATCAATCCTTGGCGTAAATATCCAGGTCCTTGGTCTCCTTGACGAACAGGACGCCAATCACGAAGCAGATAAGCGCGACCACAATCGGATACCACAGCCCCGAGTAGATATTGCCCCTCGCCGCCACGATCGCGAACGCGGTAGCCGGCAGGAACCCGCCGAACCAGCCATTGCCAATGTGATAGGGCAGCGACATCGACGTATAGCGGATCCGCGTCGGGAACATCTCCACCAGCATCGCCGCAATCGGCCCGTACACCATCGTCACGTAGATCATCATGATCGTCAGGATCACCACGCTCATCGGCCAGTTGATCTGCGATGGATCGGCCTTGGCCGGATAGCCGGCGGCTTTGAGGGTCGAGCCGAGCGACGCGTCGAACGCCTTGCCCTGCGCCTTGGCGTCCGGCGCTTTGCCGTCAAACGTGTTGACCACCGTATCGCCCACCTTGATCTGGGCGAGGGTGCCCGCCGGCGCCGCAACGTTGTCGTAGTTCAAGCCTGCCTTCGACAGTGCGCCCTTCGCAATGTCACACGAGGAGGTGAACTTCGCCGTACCGACCGGGTTGAACTGGAACGAACACTCGTCCGGGTTGGCGATCACCACAATCGGCGATTTTTGCGTCGCGGCTTCGAGCGCCGGATTGGTGAAGTGCGTGAGAGCCTTGAACAGCGGAAAGTACGTCAGCGCGGCGATTAGCATGCCGGCCATGATGATCGGCTTGCGGCCGATGCGGTCCGACAGCGAGCCGAAGAACAGGAAGAACGGCGTGCCGATCAAGAGCGCCAGCGCAATCAGGATGTTGGCGCTTGAACCAGCAACCTTGAGCGTCTGCGTAAGGAAGAACAGCGTGTAGAACTGTCCGGTGTACCAGACCACGGCTTGGCCGGCGGTCAGTCCGATGAGCGCGAGAATCACGATCTTCAGGTTTTTCCATTGGCCGAAAGCCTCGGTCAGCGGCGCCTTGGAGGTCTTGCCTTCCGCCTTGATGCGCTCGAACACCGGCGATTCATGCAGTTGCAACCGGATCCACACCGAGACGGCCAGC
>JBEKNG010000760.1:0-3279 GCA_049523075.1 Paraburkholderia sp. | reverse complement strand
ACTGCCGTTTCTGCCGGGGGACTCGCTGCTGTTCATCGGCGGTGCGTTCTGCGCGAGCGGAGAAATGAACCTCGGTCTGCTGATCGTACTGCTGCTCGTGGCTGCGGTTGGGGGCAATACGCTCAACTATCTGATCGGCAGGGCGATCGGACCCAAGGTGTTCAACACGCATATTCCGGTGCTCGAGCGCTTCCTCGATCGCGCAGCGCTGCAGAAGACCCACAACTTCTACGAAAAGCACGGTGGCAAGACCATTGTGCTGGCGCGTTTCATCCCGGTGGTGCGCACATTCGCGCCGTTCGTCGCCGGCGCCTCGCAGATGACCGTCAGCCGCTTCCAGTTGTTCAACGTCTTGGGCGCGCTCTTCTGGGTGCTGCTGCTGGTGCTGCTGGGCTACTTCTTCGGCAACATCCCGTTCATTCGCCAGTACCTGAACGTGATCGTGCTGGTCGGCATTGGTGCGGCAATCGTGCCGCTGCTGCTCGGCGCGCTGTGGAAGATGCTGCGCAAGCCGGCGACGCCAAGGCCAGGGCCTGGCAGCCGGTAAGCCGGGCTCGCAACCGTCTGGGGTTGGCTTGCTCAAACCCAGGCAGAAAAAAACGGCGCCGCGGAATTTTCGCGGCGCCGTTTTTTTGTGTTCGAGGATCAGCTGGCTCGGTGGTCTTGCCTTGCTGCGCGCCGCAGCGTGCTATCGGTCTCAGGTGACGCGTGCGCTTGCTAGTTCGCAGCGCGTCGCACCAGCGGCGTTTCCGGCGTTGGATAGCTCGCGTCGCGAAAGGTCTCGATGATGGCGCGGTTGGTGTCGAAATAAACCTGCCAATAGTTGTTGGTATGCGTGTAGGGACGCACACACAGCAAAGGCCCCTCCGGCGTGAACGACAGGACCTCGATATCCGGCGCCGGGCTATCCGCGACGTTAGGAATCTTGACGACGGCGGCTCGCAGCCGGTTGGCTGCATCGATCGGATCGACCCCGTTGGCGATCTTCGCTGTCAGCTCGACGCGGCGCACCGGCAACGTGCTGTAGTTCGAGATCGTGTCCGAGAAAATCTTGTTGTTGCCGACGATCGTCGTGACATTGTCCGGCGTGATGATCGTGGTGCCGAACAAGCCCAGTTCCTGGACGGTGCCGGTCACGCCGCCGGCCATCACGTAGTCGCCGACCTTGAACGGGCGCAGCACCTGCATGAAGATGCCGGCTGCGAAGTGGGCGAGCAGGCCGCCCCATGCGGTGCCGATGGCGAGACCGAGGCCTGCGAGCAGCGCCGCGAACGAGGTGGTCTGCACGCCGAAGACCTGCAGGATCGCAAGGATCAGCAGCAGGTTCAGCAACGCACCGAGGATCGAGCCGAGGTAGTGCGCGAGGGTCGGGTCGACTCGCCCGTTACGCGCGAGCAACTTGCGCAGCAGACCGGTGATCACCCCGATCACCCAGCGGCCGATAATCCATAGGACAATCGCGCCGAGTACTTTGGTGCCGAGGTCGAAGCCTCGCGTCATTAGGAAGATGCGTACGGTTTCGAGATTCAAGATGGCCTCGCTCAAGTCGGTTGCGTGTGACTGATGACGAACTGCTTCGATTCAACACAGCGGCTGCAATGCCCGACGGCGGGCGGGGTCTGTCACTCTCGGTCTTCGCAAGTTATAGGTGACGGCTCGCGCGTACGCAAGGACCATTCCATAAGCTATGCAAAATGTATAGCGGGTATTAACGGCGTGTCTGATTCGCGCTATTGTTTTTCCGCTAAATTGATTCAACGATTTGATGAGGCAGACCATGGTCCCGAATAGAGACATTCATTTCATCCCGGCCAAACTCACGGCATTGCGACCCACCCAGATGACGGTGGGCTATCGCGAGGTGGCTCTCAAGCGTGCTCACTGGAAGACGCTAAACAAGAAGCAGCGTAGCGCCGCGATCGATTCGCACTCGTTTCCTGCGGTGCTGGGACCGGAGAACCGTTACTACATCGTCGACCATCACCACCTTGGACGGGCGCTGCTCGAAGAGGGTGTCAAGGAAGTCAAGGTAATGGTCCTGAAAGACCTGTCGTGGCTCGATTTCACCATTTTCTGGCGCATGATGGAGCACAACCAATGGGTCCATCCGTTTGGTGCTGACGGCTCGCGTTACGACTACGAACACCTGCCGAAGGTGGTCACCGAAATGAACGACGATCCTTATCGCAGTCTCGCTGGCGAACTGCGCAACGCAGGCGGCTATGCGAAGGATGCGACGCCGTTCAGCGAGTTTCTGTGGGCTGACTTCTTGCGGCCGCGAGTGTCCGTGAGCAAGATTACGAAGAGCTTTGCGAAAGCGCTCGACCAGGCCAAGACTCTCGCGCATACGCCCGAGGCACGTTACCTGCCTGGCTGGTCGGGGGTGATTACGACGTCTTGACGAAGGGCTGGTGACATGGCGCCGCCGCTTCTCATGCGGGAGGGGAAGCGGCGACGTGTCGATGTTGCGGCCGACTCAACGGCCGGTCGTCACATCGGCAGATGCGACTCGCTGTACGGCGAGGTGCGGATCACTAGCGCGTGGCTGGCTTTGGCCTTTTCCATGCGGATGCGCAAGCACCGTGCGCAGTAAAGCGCGAGCGCGCAGGCAACGGTATAAGCGCAGGCGCGCTCGACGAACGCGCTAGGCGTGCTGAATTTTCCATAGCGGCTCGGCGCATCGGCGAACACGCAAAACGTCAGCGTGGCATCGAACACCAAGGCCGTCGCTGCCAGCAGAAGGTAGGTATAGCCGCCGTTTAGCGCGAGATCGGGCCTGGCCAGGTTGCACAGATGACATGCGATCAGCAGCATCGCAAGAATCGCGAGATTCGTGGCCAGGTCGAACAGAAAGTTATTCATGATGTCGGAATGAAAGCGCGGGTGTTTTGGTTTCGCTCGTGCGTGTTTCAGCAGACTGGTACAACACGCTGCCAGCGAGTTCGGCGCGATCATCACACGTCTTTGCGTCTCAATAAATACGAATATTCGGACTCCGATATAGTTGGTTGGAGGGCGGCTGTAGGTATTTGTGGTGGTGGCTCAGGATGTGGGGACTAGAGGGTTCGCGCATTCTGTCGGCGCGGCGACCACGATGCCACCCGCGATCATGTTCAATGACGAGGCGTGGCCGGTTACTGTCACAGAGACGGTCTGTGCTTGAGTTCGACGGGGACTTGTGCAAATGCCTGTACGCGCGGCACAAAAGAAAAAGGGCTTACATGCATTCGCATGTAAGCCCTCGAATCTTTTGGTAGGCCGTACGGGATTCGAACCTGT
>JBEKNG010000759.1:0-3281 GCA_049523075.1 Paraburkholderia sp. | reverse complement strand
CGGGCGATTGCGCGGTATGCCACACCGCGCCCGGTGGCCACACGAACGCGGGCGGCCTGGCGCTCGAAACGCCCTTCGGAACTGTCTACTCGACGAACCTAACCCCCGACCCCGAGACGGGCATCGGCAAATGGACGTATCACGCGTTCGCGCGTGCGATGCGTGAAGGCATCTCGCGTGACGGCTCGCATCTTTATCCGGCATTCCCGTATACAGCGTTCGCGCGGATGAGCGAGCCGGACATGATGGCCCTGTACGCCTACCTGATGTCGCAGCCGCCCGTGAAGAACGCGCCGCCGAAAACGATGCTGCCGTTCCCGCTCAACCACCGCCCACTCGTCGCCGGGTGGAACTGGCTGTTTCACGACAACCGCGAGTTCGTGCCGGACCCGAAGCGCACGGAGTTGTGGAATCGCGGCAAGTACCTCGTCGACGGCGTCGGCCACTGCGGCGCTTGTCATACGGCGCGTAACGCGCTCGGCGCCGAGAAGGGGGGCTTCGCGTATCTGACCGGCGGCAGCGCCGAAGGCTGGGATGCGCCGTCGCTGGTCGACTCGCACGCGACGCCAGTGCCGTGGACCGAGTCCGCGCTGTTCGACTACCTGCGCACCGGTTTCTCGGCCGAGCACGGTGTCGCGGCTGGACCGATGGCGCCCGTCGTCGCCGGTCTCGCCACGTTGCCCGAGTCCGATGTGCGCGCCATGGCGCATTACATTGCGTCGCTGTCGCCGCCCGTCGACACAGCTGTTGCGGCGAATGCCGCCGTCCAACACGCAGCGGGTGCGGACGCTGTAATGACGCTCGGCCTCGAAAACGGCCGCCGCACCTTCGAGGCTGCGTGCGCGGTGTGCCATTCGCCGGGGGCCGGCGTCGGCCACCTTGGCGTGCGTCCGTTGATGGGGCTGAACACGAGCGTAAGCCAGGCTCGCCCAGACAATCTACTGCGCGTGCTGCAACGTGGCATCGACCAACCGGCAACCGAGGGCCTCGGCTATATGCCTGGCTTCGGCGACGCATACGACGACCGGCAGATGGCCGAGCTCGCGGGTTACATCCGGGCGCGCTATGCGCCGGACCAACCTGCGTGGCGCGACCTTGAGGCGGCGTCGGCGCGCGTGCGCCGCGAGGCGCACTGAGATGGCGCGCTGCGTACACCGATGCGATGCGCCGACGCTGTCGCGCCGACAGGCCGAACATCGGTTTGTTCGTGCCCTTGAAAGAGTGTATGCGCCACAAAAAGATGCTTTGTCGAAGGTTATCGCTCGAGCCTGACTGGAGCCGGCGACGCTTAAGACTGGTAGTGTTATATAAGTAATTTAGAGAAATAATTTTTCATATACATCTAAAAATTATTGTTGTTCGTCAAAAATATAGTGTGTACGCTCATGTATGACTCGTCCTCAAAACGGGTATTCATGCCTTTCTTTTGTGTTTTGGACAGGAAACTTCCATGTACGACAGCTTTGCAGTTGCTAGCCTGATTAACCTGTGGCTCACCGAGGACATCGGCTATTGCGACCTCACCGCGCAGACCATGATAGAACCCCACGATGTGGGCTCTTTTGTTATGAACGCGCGTGAGCCCATGATTGTTGCCGGCATCGACGTTGCGGCGCAGGTATTTGCCACCTATGACCCGACTCTGCACGTCGAAGTGCGAGTGCAGGACGGTGACCGTATCGGCAAAGGCGGGATTCTGCTCGCCGTGCGCGGCAAGGCGCGTAGCATCCTGACGGCCGAGCGCACCGCGCTCAACATCGTGCAGCGCATGTGCGGGATCGCCAACGAGACGGCGAAATACGTCAAGGCGATCGAAGGGACCAAGGCTCGCCTGCTGGACAGCCGCAAGACCACACCGGGCCTTCGTATGCTCGAGAAGCACGCGGTCAGTTGCGGTGGAGGGATGAACCATCGGTTGGGTCTCGACAACGGGGTCATGATCAAGGACAACCATATCGCGGTGTGCGGCAGCATCAAGGCTGCGGTCGAGCGCGCGCGTCTGAAGCTCCCTGCACTCACCAAGATCGAGGTCGAGTGCGATCGGCTCGATCAGGTGGCCGAAGCGCTGCAGACCGATGTCGATGTGATCATGCTCGACAACATGTCGGTTGCCGACATGACACAGGCCGTGAAAATGGTAGCCGGCAAGGTCAAGGTCGAGGCATCAGGCGGGATACGGCTCGATACGATTCGCCCGGTCGCCGAGACCGGCGTCGATTACATCTCGACCAGCAAGATCATGCAGTCGGCGCCCGCGGTTGATATCGGCCTGGACGACGGCGAATAAGCCCATGACGAACAGCGGCGTTTTCTTCTTTGTAGTCGGGCCCAGTGGTGTCGGAAAGGACACACTGATCGACGGCGCGAAGGCGGCTCTGGCGCACGATCCAGACTTCGTTTTCGCGACTCGCACGATTACCCGGCCGAGTGGCGCGCCCGGCGAGGCGCACGTCGGCGTGACTGCCGAGGAATTCGCTGCTCTCGACACCGCCCAACGCTTTTTGATCACCTGGCAGGCACATGGCCTGCATTACGGGTTGCCCGTCGAACTGAAAGACGCGCTTGCGCGCGGGCAGCATGTGATCGCTAATGGCTCACGAGCGGTCATCGGGGAGCTTGCCGGGCGGGTAGCCCGGTTTGTGGTGATCGAGGTGAGCGCGCTTGCTTCGGCGCTGGCCGCACGGATTGCGGAGCGCGGCCGGGAGACCGAGGCGGAGATCGCGGCGCGCCTTGCCCGAAGTGTCGCGCCGATACCGGTTGGGGTCGTTGTGTCTCGGGTTGTGAATGATTCGAGCATCGAGGTGGGTGTTGCGCGATTCATCGCGGCCCTCAGGGATGCAGCGAATCAATACGCGGGTTGCCGCACATCTGAGCCAGCCAGTGCGAGCGCCTATCGGGCCAAGCTCGCGGGCGTGACGCTCGATGAAACAGGGTATGCAGCACTGATCGACGACCTGTCGAACGATCGCTATTCGTCAGCCGACAGCCGTGAAATTCTGCGGACGCTAATCAGCCAGCTGCAAGATAAGGAGGTCGTTGCGCTGGCCCGGGTCCGTGCGCGGCGTATGCCGCGCATCGACTGGAACGAGCCGATTGTCGTCGACAAGCATTCGATGGGGGGCGTCCCCGGCAGCCGCATTACGCCAATCGTCGTGCCGATTATTGCCGCGCATGGGCTGCTCATGCCGAAAACGTCATCCCGTGCGATCACGTCCGCATCCGGCACGGCGGACGCGATGGAGGCCGCTGCGCGCGTCGATCTCGATGCCGGCGAAATGCGT
>JBEKNG010000758.1:0-3284 GCA_049523075.1 Paraburkholderia sp. | reverse complement strand
ATTGTCAACGTATCGAGCCAGGCGGCGCTCGCTGCACTTGACGATCACCTGATCTACTCGGCGTCGAAGGCCGCGATGGATGCGATCACGCGCGCGTTGTGCATCGAGCTTGGACCGCATGGGATTCGCGTGAATAGTGTGAACCCGACTGTGACGCTCACACCGATGGCCGTGCTTGCATGGAGCGATCCGGCTAAACGCGGGCCGGCCTTGCAGGGGATTCCTTTGAAACGATTTGCTGAGCCGCGTGAGGTGGCGGAGCCGATTCTGTTTTTGCTGAGCGATGCGGCTTCGATGATTAGTGGGGTGGCGTTGCCGATTGATGGGGGGTTTACGGCAAGATAGTTTCAAAGAATCTTCTTTTCTGTGGAACCTAAGACGACGTCGTCGTTCTTCGGGCATCCTACAGCCCACATCGGTTCCGGCCTCCAGGCTTCTATCCTGCGTCTCATGCGCTCTCATAGTTATCCGACATTAATTCAGAAGCGTCCAATATCGGTGCGCGATAAAAAGCGCGATCCTTCCTGCACAAGTTTGTTCAAACCTGCAGGAGACGGCGGATGAAGGGAGACGCAACCAATGAACCTACATATCTGTTCGCCACAATCGGATCACTGGTCGAAAAAGGCGCATCTCTACGAGCCGGTCCAGTCCATTGCTATCAGGGCGACATTGGAGGGGTTCCGTATTTTATCGGCATAGCGGACGGCGTGCGTACCAAGGGCACCGCGATACGCACCGCAAACTATCCAAGATCGATCCACAAGCCGCAGACGAATATACGGTCCATTAAGACGGTGAAACTTTATGCCGTGGGGAGCAATCGAGAATGCTGCGCTTAATTCTTTGCGTCGGAGACAACCTGAATCGGGCGGCTATATCGAATCGATGACCGGGGGCGTGTTGAACACAATCGAGGGGCATCCCGTCGCGTACATCGGCGGCACGGCATTGTGTAACGCATGCGAGAGTGGAGGTGTCATCGCCAAGGCGGGTGGCCCAAGTCGCAGAAAGCATTGTGGCGCTGAGATCGCGCTCGATGATGACATTCTGCTCTGCCAGTGTCCGAAGCCGCCGCGCATGGCGGCGATTGTGCAATCTGTCTCACGTCACGACGACAGGGCCGAGACATTGGGTACGGTGACTTCGAATAAGACCATTGACGGACGTATCTCGTCCGTTGTGACGGGTGGGTTCGACGAACAGGTTGTAACGCGGCAAGCAAGGCGTGTCGACGGTTACGCGTACCTCATCGAAACGGAGGATGGTCGTGTGTTCTCGGGGCAGACCGATTCGGGTCATCGCCTACCGCGCGTCCATACCAATGGCTCCGGCAATTTTACGGCTTATTGGGGCGATGATGCCCTTTCCAGGCAAGATGGAATTTGATTATGCCAAACATACCAACTGTGGTTAGAACTAACTCAACGCCTGGTTCTGTCAAGGTCGTGGAACTGAAGGTGCTGAAGCAAATACTATTTTGGGAAATGAGATGAAGAGACTTGCGGCCATCGTTGCGTTTGCTATCGTGGGGATAGTTACCGCACGGATCGCCGCCGAAATCGTGCTTGGCTTTGCGCCGGTATGTGGGTACGAGTGTGACAATCGTTCGATCGCCACGTTATGCTTAATAACGGCAGGGTGCCTGATTGCATTCCCGGCGCTCGGGCAGATGTTCACGCGGGGCGCTCGGCTAACCCTTCAACGTTGCAGCATCGTCACCGCAGTTCTGATCGAAATCGTGCTGCTTGCCGCAGGATGCTTTTACGTTTTCGAACTTCACAGGCATTATGCGGACGCGGAGGCTGCACGCCCTGTCGAGGCAGATTTCGATTATATGGTTATGACCATAGCAACGCGTGATGTACAGACATATACGGATGCCGCTAACGGTCCAGTGAAACGAGCCGCCGTGGTACGCCAGTGGCAACGTTGCGCACTCGATGGGGCATGGTGTGACAAAAATCCCACGCAAGCCCATATGCACTGCAAGACAGGTGAGGTTTACGTGTCGGAAGATGATTGGCACGCTTTCACTCTTATACCAGGAGAGAATGTTTATGGAGCGGTACCGTTGAGGTCGATGGACCTTTGCGCGGCTGGGAACCATCCGGACGAGTAATAGACTCGACGTACACAATCCCAACAAGATATTTTCTTGGGAGGTTAAACCATTTGACCAATCGCGTTATCGGGATGCTTTGTGATGCTCGGTCTTGCACTAGTTGGTGGAGCGACAATCGGCGGCTTGATCGGACTGTTTACCGCGTTGCCACTTTCGACGTCCAAGTGCGGTGATGCGTGCGGTGCGCGTGCTTTAGTCCTGCCCTTTGCTGCGCCTTCGCGGGCGGCATCGCCCTTGCCGTTGCGGGGGAATATTAGCGAAGATGCGCCGTAGGAACCCGACGGATTAACCCCGTCAGTTCCGTAAAATAGAGAAAGGCACGAAATTTCGCGCCTTTCTCATTGCTGCGGTGATGTACTGATGCTGCGGGTCTGTTCCGCGCGACAATCGTTCCAGTGAGGTGCCCCCACTTAAATCAAAGCATCGTCCTCACCTGCCACAACTCCGGAAACAGCACGACATCAAGCATCTTGCGCAGATACAGCGCTCCGCTTGTCCCGCCTGTGCCCTGCTTGAACCCAATAATCCGCTCAACCGTCGTCACATGCCGGAAGCGCCACTGCCGGAACGCGTCCTCAAGATCAACCAGTTCTTCGGCCATCTCATACAGTTCCCAGTATTGCGAAGGATTGCGATAGACCTCGAGCCACGCAGCTTCCACTGACGCGTCGTGAACAGTCGGCTGTGTCCAATCCCGCTCCAGCCGCTCCGGCGCAATCGCAAAACCGCGCCGCGCGAGCAACCGAATCACTTCGTCATAAAACGAAGGCGCCTCGAGCGTGGCCTTGACCTCAGCCAGCACTTCGGGCCGATGCGCGTGCGGCTTCAACATCAGCTCATTCTTGTTGCCGAGCAGAAATTCGATTTGCCGATATTGATGCGACTGGAACCCAGACGAGCTACCCAAATAAGGCCGCATCGCCGTGTACTCGGAAGGCGTCATCGTCGACAGCACGCTCCACGCCTGCACCAGTTGCTCCATGATGCGCGACACTCGCGCGAGCATCTTGAACGCAGGAGGCAACTCGTCCCGATGCACCGCATTGAGTGCAGCGCGTAGCTCATACAGCGCGAGCTTCATCCACAATTCGCTGGTCTGATGCTGGATGATGAACAGCATCTCGTTGTGATCCGGCGAGAGCGGATGCTGTGCGGACAA
>JBEKNG010000757.1:0-3284 GCA_049523075.1 Paraburkholderia sp. | reverse complement strand
ACACGATGATTGCCGACAGGCATCTCGGCCAGCTCGACGGCTGGCTCGCCGAATACAACGCGACGCTGCCGCCGCTCAAGGAGTTCATCTTGCCCGGCGGCTCGCGGGCGGCTGCGCTTGCGCATGTATGCCGGACGGTGTGCCGTCGCGCCGAGCGCGCAATTGTGGCGCTTGGCCAGGCTGAGGCCATCAACGCAGCGCCGCGCCAATACGTCAACCGCCTGTCCGATCTGCTGTTTGTGCTGGCGCGCGTGCTTAATCGCGCGGACGGTGGCAGCGATGTGCTTTGGCAGCACCAGCGCGACCCGAAGTAAGGCGTCCGCTTACAGGAAGCAACGCCGGGTCAGCCGACGGCCAAGGTGACCGGCTTACCGATCCGGCTCATCATTTCGACCAGTGTGTCGATAGTAAATTTGGCGGTCTTCTTATTGACCACGTCGGATACGCGCGGACGCGACACCATCAGGATCTCGGCCGCTTCGGCCTGCTTCAGATGGTGTTCGTCGATCCAGCTGGACAGTTCGGTCATCAACTGTTCCTTCAGCAGGCGCGTGTCGTTGATCTGTTTCTGCGACGCCGCGTGCAGCCGCGCCGCTTCCTCAGCGGGAAATCCCAGGTCCAGGAACAGGTTGTCTCCCGGCTTCGTTACGTGACGGATTTTGGTGTCGATCGTCATTACTATGCCTTTCTATCGTTGACTATGGCGCGATGCCGCGCCTCTGCAATCTCACAGTCGTGCCGGCTGGTGACCTGCGTTTTTTTCTGGAAGCAGTGCAGTACATAAATGGCTTCTACAAACTTCGCCACGTACATCACCCGGTAAATGCCGTTACTCTCCTTGAGGCGAATTTCACGCGTACCCGGGCCGACCGCTGCGAACGGTTTCCAGTCGTCTGGATCCAGACCTGCCTGGATTTTGCCCAGTCGAAAGCCGGCTTGCCGACGTGGCTCCTCGGGAAATGCCAGCAAATCGTCGTAGCTGGAGCCCACCCAGCGGATTTCCTTGTCTTGCCCCATGAGTACCTTGCATGTATAAAATTTTATACGACTCTTCCGGGAAAGGCAATACTCTTCCGTTCCCGCCATGAGCAAGTACGGTACAGGGGCCAGACGTGGGCCACTATTCGTCCGTTTGGCTAACTAAATGATCTGTCGCCGCGGCTGGTGACGGGACGAAAAAAAGCCCGGCTCACCGAGCCGGGCTTGCGATGCCGTCGAAAGACTATCGCGCAGCGTTGCCGCTTAATTCCCGCTGCCGCGCGCCACACGGCGCTGCTTGACCGCTTCGGCCAAACCTTCCAGCAGGGCGACACTTTCGTCCCAGCCGATGCACGCATCGGTCACGCTCTGGCCGTAGGTCAGTTCGCAGCCTTCCTTCAGATCCTGGCGGCCGGCGATGAGGTGCGACTCCACCATCACGCCGATAATCCGCTCGTCGCCGCCGGCGATCTGGCGGCCAATGTCTGCGCATACGGGAATCTGGTTCTCGTGCTTTTTCGAGCTATTGGCATGGCTCGCATCGATCATCAGACGCGCCGCGAGGCCCGCCTTGCCGATGTCGGCGCATGCCGCGTTGACGCTGTCCGCATCGTAGTTCGGCGCCTTGCCGCCGCGCAAAATGATGTGGCAGTCCTCATTGCCCGCCGTCGAGACGATCGCCGAGTGGCCGCCTTTCGTCACCGACAGGAAATGGTGCGGCTGCGACGCGGCCTTGATGGCATCGACGGCGATCTTCACATTGCCGTCGGTGCCATTCTTGAAGCCCACCGGGCACGACAGGCCCGACGCCAGTTCGCGATGCACCTGCGACTCCGTCGTGCGTGCGCCGATCGCGCCCCACGAGATCAGGTCGGCGATGTATTGCGGGCTGATCATGTCGAGGTATTCGGTGCCGGCCGGCAGGCCGAGTTCGTTGATGCGCAACAGCAGTTCGCGCGCGGTGCGCAGACCTTCGTTGATCTTGAAGCTATTGTCCATGTGCGGGTCGTTGATAAGACCCTTCCAGCCCACCGTCGTGCGCGGCTTTTCGAAGTACACGCGCATGACGATTTCGAGCTCGCCTGCGAAGCGCTTGCGCTGCTCGACGAGGCGCCCCGCATATTCGAGCGCCGCCTTGGTATCGTGGATCGAGCACGGCCCGATGATCACGATCAACCTGTCTTCCATGCCGTGCAGGATGCGGTGCATCGACTGGCGCGAGTGGTAGATCAGGTCCGAGACCGCTTCTTCACAGGCGAATTCGCGGATCAGGTGGGCAGGTGGCGTGAGTTCTTTCAATTCTCGAATGCGGACATCGTCGGTGTTGTGTGGGGGCATGGTTGTTCTCCAGGATTCGGTTCGTAGCGTGTGTTGTGTTCGCGCGGGGCGAAAAAAAACCGCCAGACTCGCTGGCGGTTTTTCGGGAATTTCGGGTGCCTTACGTGCACTAACACCCCTCTCGATCCGCCAGCGGTCTGAGATGCCAGAAAAAGTAAAAATAAAACTTGGCGGACATGGCGAAAGTAAGGTCGCTGGTGAAAAAGGGTGATTGACTTTATAACCCGGGCAGTCTCGCTTGACAACCAGGGGTCAGCAAAAATGCGGATAATCCGCATACTTTATGCATGATATGCACGAAGTATGCATCAACGCAGCAATCAGGCCGTACCGCCGACCGTCATCTTTTCGATGCGCAGCGTCGGCTGCCCGACACCCACTGGCACGCTTTGGCCTTCCTTGCCGCAGACGCCGACGCCTGAATCGAGGGACATATCGTTACCGATCATGGTGACGTACTTGAGCGATTCCGGGCCGCTGCCGATCAGCGTCGCACCCTTGACCGGGTAGGTGACCTTGCCGTTTTCGATCATGTAGGCCTCGGAGGCCGAGAACACGAACTTGCCGTTGGTGATGTCCACCTGGCCGCCGCCGAAATTCACCGCATACAGGCCGTTCTTCACCGACGCGATGATTTCCTGCGGATCCTTGTCGCCATTCAACATGTAGGTGTTGGTCATGCGCGGCATCGGCAGGGCAGCGTACGACTCGCGGCGCGCGTTGCCGGTCACCGGCATCTTCATCAGACGCGCGTTCAGCGTGTCCTGGATGTAGCCCTTCAGGATGCCGTCTTCGATCAGCGTAGTGCACTGGGTCGGGTTGCCTTCGTCGTCGATGTTCAGCGAGCCGCGGCGGTTCGGCAGCGTGCCGTCGTCGACCACCGTGACGCCCTTGGCGGCAACCTGCTCGCCGATGCGTCCCGCGAATGCCGACGAGCCCTTGCGGTTGAAGTCGCCTTCGAGGCCGTG
>JBEKNG010000756.1:0-3287 GCA_049523075.1 Paraburkholderia sp. | reverse complement strand
AATCGCGTCGGGCTTCGTCACCGGCGCATAGCGTTTGACGACCGTGCCGTCGCGTCCCACCAGAAACTTGGTGAAATTCCACTTGATGCCTTCGAGCCCGAGCAACCCCGGCGCTTCACCAGTCAGATAGCGGTATAGCGGGTGTGCGTTCGCGCCGTTGACGTCGATCTTCTCGAACATCGGAAAGCTCACGCCGTAGTTCTTCTCGCAGAAGCTGCCGATCTGGGTTGCGTCGCCGGGTTCCTGCTTGCCGAACTGGTTGCACGGAAAGCCGAGCACCACAAAATCACGCCCCGCATAGGCTTCGTACAGCTTCTGCAGGCCGGCGTATTGCGGCGTGAAGCCGCATTCGCTCGCCGTATTGACGACCAGCAGCACCTTGCCGCGATACTGTTCCAGACTGACTTCCTCGCCGCCTAGCGTGCGCGCCGAAAACGAATAGATCGATGTCATAGGCCCCTCCTCTTAAGGCGTCAGTCTAAGCGAAAAGCTCCGCCGGCACAGTCGGCCAAATGGCCAATCCCTGTGTGGCGCCAGCCGGTCTAAAATAGCGTTTTTTCCAGCCCGGCCTTTTTGTGATCCGCTTTAACCAGTTCAGTCTCGCGCGCGGCACCAAACCGCTCTTCGAACAAACCACCTTCACCCTGAACCCCGGCGAGAAAGCCGGGCTGGTCGGGGCGAATGGCGCGGGCAAGTCGACCCTGTTTGCCGTGCTGCTCGGCGCACTGCACGCGGACGCCGGCGATTTTTCGATGCCGCCGTCCTGGCAGATCGCCCACGTGGCGCAGGAAACGCCTGCCGTCGACAAAACGGCGCTCGCCTATACGCTCGACGGCGACGCCGCGTTGCGCGCTATCGAAGCGGCCATTGCGGCTGCCTCGGCCGCGCATGACGGCGCCGCCGAAGGCGAAGCCCACGCCGCCTTTGCCGACGCCGACGGCTACACCGCGCCGGCTCGCGCCGAAGCGCTACTGCTAGGCCTCGGCTTCACGCTCGAGCAGACGCGCCTGCCGGTCGCGAGCTTCTCGGGCGGCTGGCGCATGCGGCTCAATCTCGCGCAGGCGCTGATGTGCCGCTCCGACCTGCTGCTGCTCGACGAGCCAACCAACCACCTGGACCTTGACGCGATCGTATGGCTCGAAGACTGGCTGCACCGCTATCCGGGCACGTTGATCGTGATCTCGCACGACCGGGAATTTCTCGATTCGGTCTGCAACGTCACGCTGCATCTGGAGCACCAGCAGATCAAGCGTTACGGCGGCAACTATTCGCAGTTCGAAATCCTGCGCGCCCAACAGATCGCGCTGCAGCAGAGCGCCTATGAAAAGCAGCGGCGCACGGTCGAGCATCTGCAAAGCTACATCAACCGTTTCAAGGCGCAGGCCACCAAGGCTCGCCAGGCGCAAAGCCGGGTAAAGGCGCTCGAAAAGATGGAGCTGATCGCGCCCGCGCATGCGTCGTCGCCCTTCACGTTCGAGTTCCGCACACCGGATTCCGCGCCCAACCCGATGATGGTGATGGAAGGTGTGCGCTGCGGCTATCGCAACGAAGACGGCGAGATACCGATCGTCGAGCACGTCAACCTGTCGATACAGAACGGCCAGCGCATCGGCCTGCTCGGCGCGAACGGCCAGGGTAAATCGACCCTCATCAAGACGCTCGCCGGCACACTCGAGGCGCTCGGCGGCGATGTACGCGAAGGCAAAGGACTACGCATCGGCTACTTCGCGCAGCACCAACTCGAAACGCTGCGGCCGCAAGACTCGGCGCTGCAGCATCTGGCGCGGCTCGCGCCGGATACGCGGGAGCAGGAACTGCGTGACTTCCTCGGCGGCTTCAACTTCTCCGGGGAGATGGCGACGGCCGCGATTGCGCCGTTTTCGGGCGGCGAAAAGGCCCGCCTCGCACTCGCGCTGGTGATCTGGCAAAAGCCGAACCTGCTGCTGCTCGACGAGCCGACCAACCACCTGGATCTGGAAACTCGTCACGCATTGACCATGGCGCTCGCCCAGTTCGAAGGCACGCTGATTCTCGTCTCGCACGACCGCCACCTGTTGCGCGCCACCACCGACCAATTCATGCTGGTGGCCAAACACAGGCTGCAACCGTTCGACGGCGATCTCGACGACTACCGCGACTGGCTGCTGCAGCACGCCGCCGAGCAGCGTGCCGCACTGAAGGCCGGTAATGCAACCAATGCGGCGAACGGCAGCAATAGCGGCAGCGGCATCGGCAGCGGCGAAGACAGCGCAGCGAGCCGCAAGGAGCAGCGCCGTCAGGACGCTGAGACGCGCCAAAAGCTCTCGCACCTGAAGAAGCCACTGCAAAGCCGCATCAACAAGATCGAAAAGGAAATGGACGCGCTGAATGCGGAAAAAGCGACGCTGGACGCGTTCGTCGCCGATCCGGCCAGTTACGATCCAGAACAGAAGACCCGCCTCACGGAAGCGATTCGCCGTCAGGCGGATGTGAATGCGCGCCTCGAAGCGCTCGAAGCCGAATGGCTCGATACGCATGAGGAGCTCGAACAAATCGGTTAGCTGTGCTGGGTGAGGGCCATCCAGCGTTTTCTACAAAGAAAGAGGTGCCCTTGACGTCTCCCGCTGCATTGCAAGGCCTGCGTGTACTGGATCTGACGCGCCTGTTGCCCGGCCCCGTCGCGGCCCTGCGCCTCGCGGAAATGGGCGCGGATGTGCTAAAGATCGAAGCGCCCGGGTCCGGCGACCCCACCCGCACGATGCTGCAGGCGTCGAGCGATCGCGTCGCCGGCCGCCCCGGCGCCTTCTATCGGATGGTCAACCGCGGCAAGCGCGAGACGCGGCTCGATCTCAAATCAGAGGCGGGCCGCACCGTGCTGCGCGCACTGGCGCGGGAAGCAGACGTGCTCATCGAAAGCTTCCGGCCGGGCGTGATGGAGCGGCTCGGCATCGGCTACCCAACCTTGAGCGCGCTCAATCCGAAACTCGTCTACTGCGCGATCAGCGGCTACGGTTCGACGGGACCCTTCGCCGGACATGCCGGGCACGACCTGAACTACCTCGCCTACGCGGGCGTGCTCGAACAACTGGCGAGCCGCGACGGCGCGCCAATCCTGCCGAACTTCCAGATTGCCGACCTGCTGGGCGGCGCCTCGAGCGCGGTCTCGCAGATTCTTGCCGCGCTTTGGTATGTAGCGCGCGGCGGCAACGGCCGCTTCGTCGACGTTTCGATGACGCACACCACCTATGCGAACAACTTCCTCGCTCAGGTCTCGCTCGCCAACGACGGCGCCGCGCCGCCAGCCGGTG
>JBEKNG010000755.1:0-3300 GCA_049523075.1 Paraburkholderia sp. | reverse complement strand
AGCTGGACCTGCTGGAAAACTACCTTTATTCGCGCGCAGGACCACCCGACGATTGGCGGCAGCTGGAGATTGCGGTGCTCGCTTACCAGTATCGTCCGGCCCGACGCACCGGACACGAGACGCATGCCGACATGGTGTTTTCGCGGCTGGGCATTGCCCGCAATGGCGATCGCGAGGCCCGCTTCGATCCACGTGACCGCTGCTTTTCGCCCGATGCCGGAGAAGCCGCACATGTCCGTGTGCTGCCGGCGCGCTTCGGCGCCTTCCTCGTGCGTCGCTGCCAGGGACCCCACACACTCGCACTGATCGAGGGCGAGCAAAGCGGCGATCACGAGCGCGCCTTCATTACACCCGTCTACAAACTATTCCAGGGCTCTGAATGCCTGCCTGGAATCTCTGTATCGCTGTCCTTCGTTCAACGCCATGTCGGCGACAAGCTCAAACGCGCCGCGCAGGCGCGATGGGGCATTCCGGTGCCGCCCTCAGCGGACCTCGAAGCGCCGCCGTTCACCATGACGAGCAGCGGCCTCGCTGAAGATACAGTGGCATTGGTGCAATCCGGCTCCGCGGTGCTGGTCATGCCCAGGCCTCTGCCGCTCATCGAGCCCGTGCAAGCCGGAACCTCTCCACACGATAGCTTCAAGGTTCCGCGCCAATGGTCATGGCCGTTTGCGCTGGTCAACCGGCGCTATACGACGATGCGTATCGTCAGTTCCCTGTTCCGGCTGTTTCTCGCCCTGCTCGACGAAGTGCGACAACTCTATTTTCCGCACTTCGCCAGCAACTGGCTGCGCTACCCCGAACCCCGCAACGCACCGGAATACATCAACATCCGTCACCCCGCAAGATATGGAAACGGATCGGCGCCGAACATGTGCCTCCACCCGGAAGACCGCGGGAGATTTCTGCAGGGGGTCAAAGACGGCGGATACGAAACCCGCTTTTTCATCGACCATTGCGCCGAGGGCGTGGTCAGCGTCGCGCTCAGCGAGCCGGCTGGGTTGCCCGTTCTTCCAGCCTATTCGATCGTAGCGGCGCCCGATTTCTATCCGTACGCCGATCAGGTCGAGTTGCAGCGCTGGTTTCAGCAAACGCATACCGATCCTAAATCGCAATTCAGAAATGGCGGCCCTTCGTCGCTAAGCGGCGAACGGTTGACCGCCAACCCGCAACACAACGATCCGCTCACCGGGAAGCAGGCGTTCCCCCGCACCGACACCACGATCTCCGTCGCATTCAGCCCTGCGGCCCGCGCCGGGCATCACACGAGTCCGGCAGTGCCCGAGGCGAGAATGGTTTCATTCCTGTCGGACGCTTCGTCCAATGTATTCGCGCCCGGCTGGGACGTGACCTATGCGAGCGATCGCGGCGGAATATTTCTCGCCACCCATGGACTCGGCAGCCCGTTCGCCGAAGACGTCAAGCTCTGTGCGGCCTCGAACAGCTTCTGGCCCGCGCTCAGCCCCGACGCCTCGCGCACCTTCAATCGTGCCGACGCCCCAACCGCAATCCCGATGCTGGACGAGGAGATCGGCTTGCATCCCTGGCATCCGCTGGTGGTCAAGGGTATAGCCGCCGCCTGCCGCGGATGGGATGGCGAGTATGGCCCGTATCTGACGCCAGACGGTATGGCCGAATACGCAGACATCTATCGTTCGGATTACGTATCGAATGCCCTTGCGGGCAACATGCTGTTCGGCGCCTTGCAGCATGTCGACGCCGCCGAGTTGATCCGGCGCATCAGGGCGCTGCGTCACGCCGTGGCTGCCTGCGATCCTGGACAGACGCCTGCCCATACCCGGCTGTGGCTCATCTCGGCACGCCGCGTCAATGACAGGCCGCCGGCTACGCAGACTGTTTACCGCTTCCTGTTCGTATTTCCGCTCGACCATGCTCCGCAACCGGTGCAAATCGCACCAGGCCGCTTGCGCGTGCCCTATGCGCAGGCATTGTGTTGCGATGCAACTGCGACCGAGCAGCTGGACCACGTACGCACCGCAACGCCTGGCGCTGAGGCGTTGGCGCTTTACCTGCGCGAGGGGTGATCAGCGATGCGAGACGGGTCATCCGCCAAGGGCGCTGAACGATGAACAGCGCCGATGTCATCGTCATGGGCGACGGACCCGCTGGCTGCGCTGCGGCCATCACGGCCGCGCGAGCGGGACTCGAGGTTGTCATGCTCGGACGCGGCCTCTCGAGCAGCGCGCCAGAGTACCTCTCACGCGCGTCCTTGATGCTGCTGGCCACCTTGGCTCCGCGTCTGTCGCGGGAAACCGGTATCTGGCTGGACCCAGAACCCGTATCGAAGTCAGGTCGCGCTCTGCTGCGCGGTAAGTTCGATCAGCGCTTCAGGCTCGAAGCCCTCGATGCGGGCGCCCAATACGTTTCCCTCGCAGCCGGACGCGTCGAGCCACGTGTTGCACAAGGCAGAATCTCTGGCGTGCGTTGCGGCGAATCATCGATCGCCAGCCCAGTTGTGATCGACGCCAGTGGATCAAACTGCTGGCTTCGACGCGCCATGCAACTCGAAGAATCGATCGGCTCCCCAGCATTGTGGCTGGAACGTGGATTCGCGGCAGCGAGCACTCATGCCCCAGACCATCACTGGCAAATTGCGCAGCAACGGTGGTTATGGATCAAAACGACCTCTACGGGAACGATCTGGACGTCCCTTTCAACCCAGCGTGAAGCCATCCTTCATTGGCCTGATGGCGTGTGGCCCACCGGCAGAAGATGGCGCGATTGCCGCCATTGGCGTTGCCTTCACCAGGCAGCCGGCCCAGGCTACTTCGTATGCGGGGACGCCGCCGTGCAACTGGATCCCGCCACGGGCGACGGATTCAGATTCGCTATCGAATCCGGCGCCCGCGCGGCATCACTGGCGGCACAACTGTGCCGCCACCCCGAAGGCTCCAGTCTGCTCGAGGCGTTGTACTCGGACTGGATCGTGCAGTTTTATGTGTCCCGCAGAGCGGCGCTTGCAGAATGCTACGCGAACGCCTCAATACTCTGAGCGGGATAAAGCGCGTGTAGTCCCAACGCCTGCGATGTGCAGCATCACCCTCCCCGAAGAGTGACACCGCACACCGCTACAGCGCGCCCAACTGATAGCCGCCGAAATTCTGCATGCTCGGAACGCTGACATTCAGATGCTGACTCGCATCGGTGGTCGTCACGATCGGCCCAATCTGGATACCGATGGTGGGGCTGGCAAAACCGCCGCCGCCGAACACGTTGCCGTAATTTCCGCCGACGCCGGCGAGCGCGGTGCCGCCACGGACAGCGGACATTTCCTTGCGG
>JBEKNG010000754.1:0-3331 GCA_049523075.1 Paraburkholderia sp. | reverse complement strand
ATGGCCGACCTCACCCGAATCCCGGCCGCTATGTCAAGGTCTGAAGGCGTATTCTGGTAAACGCGCCTATACTCACGGTCGCGGCCTAAAACGTTGGCTTAGCGCTACCCACGCTTTGTCTTTCATTTCATCAAGCTACGCATCAGATATGTCTACAACGCCGAAGATCATCTACACCCTTACCGACGAAGCGCCAGCTCTGGCGACTTACTCGCTGCTCCCGATTGTGAAGGCTTTCACGCGTTCATCGGACGTCGCCGTCGAGACGCGCGACATCTCGCTGGCCGGCCGCATCATCGCCGCGTTTCCGGATTATCTGAGTGCGGAACAAAAGGGGTCCGACGATCTCGCCGAACTCGGTGCGCTGACCACCCGTCCGGAAGCAAACATCATCAAGCTGCCGAATATCAGCGCGTCGGTGCCGCAGCTGAAGGCCGCAATCGCCGAACTGCGCGATCAGGGCTACAAACTGCCGTCCTATCCGGATGTTGCTACGAGCGACGAAGAAAAAGACGTCAAGGCTCGCTACGACAAGATCAAGGGCAGCGCGGTGAACCCGGTGCTGCGCGAAGGCAATTCGGACCGCCGTGCGCCGCTGTCCGTCAAGAACTACGCTCGCAAGCATCCGCACAAAATGGGTGCGTGGAGCGCGGATTCGAAGTCGCACGTGGCGAACATGAGCGGCGGCGATTTCTACGGCAGCGAAAAATCCGCGTTAATCGGCGCAGCCGGCAACGTGAAGATCGAACTGACGGCCGCTGACGGCAGCAAGACGGTTCTGAAAGATAAGACCGCAGTGAAGGCCGGCGAGATCATCGACGCGTCGGTGCTGAGCAAGAAGGCGCTGAGCAGCTTCATCGAAGCGCAGATCGCTGATGCAAAAGCCAACAACGTGCTGTTCTCGGTGCACCTGAAGGCCACCATGATGAAGGTCTCGGACCCGATCATCTTCGGTATCGTGGTGTCGGTGTTCTACAAGGACGTGCTGGCGAAGCACGCGGCTGCTCTGGCGAAGGTCGGCTTCAATCCGAACAACGGTATCGGCGATCTGTATGCACGCCTGAAGGATCTGCCAGCCGAAACGCGCGACGCGATTGAAGCGGATATCAAGGCCCAGTACGCACAGCGCCCGCATCTGGCGATGGTCAACTCGGACAAGGGCATCACGAGCCTGCACGTGCCGAGCGACGTGATCGTCGACGCATCGATGCCCGCCATGATCCGCGAGTCCGGCAAGATGTGGGGCGCCGACGGCGCGCTGCACGACGCCAAGGCGGTGATTCCGGACCGTTGCTACGCCGGCGTCTATCAGGCAGTGATCGAAGACTGCAAGAAGCACGGCGCGTTCGATCCGGTCACGATGGGCAGCGTGCCTAACGTCGGTCTGATGGCACAAGCCGCAGAAGAATACGGTTCACACGACAAGACGTTCCAGATCAAGGCGACCGGCGTGGTCCGCGTGACCGATGAAGCCGGCAAGGTTCTGCTCGAACAGAACGTTGAAGAAGGCGACATCTGGCGCATGTGCCAGACCAAGGATGCGCCGGTGCAGGATTGGGTCAAGCTGGCCGTGAACCGCGCCCGCGCGACCGGCACGCCGGCGGTGTTCTGGCTGGACGCTGCACGTGCGCACGATGCGCAGATCATCAAGAAGGTCGAGCAGTACCTGAAGGACCACGACACGAGCGGTCTGGATATCCGCATCCTGACGCCGGTCGAAGCGACGAAGTTCTCGATCGATCGCATTCGTGCCGGCAAGGACACGATTTCGGTCACCGGCAACGTGCTGCGCGACTACCTGACCGACCTGTTCCCGATCATGGAACTGGGCACGAGCGCGAAGATGCTGTCGATCGTTCCGCTGATGGAAGGTGGTGGCCTGTTCGAAACGGGCGCGGGCGGTTCGGCGCCGAAGCACGTGCAGCAGCTGGTCGAGGAAGGCTTCCTGCGTTGGGATTCGCTGGGTGAATTCCTCGCGCTGGCCGCTTCGCTCGAACACCTGAGCAATGCGTACCACAACCCGAAGGCACAGGTTCTGGCCAAGACGCTGGATCAGGCAACCGGCAAGTTCCTCGACAACGACAAGTCGCCGGCACGCAAGGTGGGCGGTATCGACAACCGCGGCAGCCACTTCTACCTGGCGTTGTACTGGGCTGAAGCGCTGGCCGCTCAAGCCGAAGATGCGGCATTGAAGGCGCAGTTCGCTGGTGTGGCGAAGGAGCTGGCCGACAACGAAACGAAGATCGTTGAAGAGCTGGCTGCAGCGCAAGGCAAGCCGGTGGATATCGGCGGTTACTACCGTCCGAATGGCGACCAGACGAGCAAGGCCATGCGTCCGAGCGCCACGCTCAACAAGATCGTGGACGCGGTTGCGTAAGGTTTAATCAGCAGCACACGCCGCGGGCGGGTTGCACGGTAACGTCACTCAGGACGTGCCGTGCAGCCCGCCCGTTTCACATCTGTGAGCGCAAGGCTGCGTCAGAGTCATCGCCCGAGCGCGCCCCCGACCGAAGGCGGCACCCTCAGATGTGAACGATCTCCCAGTCGGCGATTTTCTCCGGAATCTCAAGCGTAGAAGGATCGGATTCGCACAGGTGCGGGCAGCAAGCACCCCGTGCGAGGTCGTCAGCGGCCTGCTGAGGGCTGGCAAATGCGCCAAGTGTCTCGTTACCGAACGAGGCCTCCCAGCCGTCCTTGCCAGGCAAAATGTAGAACGATCCTTCTGTCGAGCCAAAGCGAAAGCCTTCCATTTTTCGTCTCCCGATCATAGTAAAAAAAGCGATTCCGTGGCTGACCTGCGTACGGGACGCGGGCCGGTTCGAAAGCAGTCTTCGCGGATCGGTCGCGGGATGCCCGCTCGATTCGTCTGCTCAGAACGCCAGCTCATGTAAAAGAGTCTACGTCAGCAAGCCGCCGGGAAAGCGCCCATAGTTGGATCGATTGGATAAAAAATATCGTTCAAAAACAATAGTTTGTTGAGTTTGTTCCGGATTGTGGAATGTGGGACGGCATTGCGAAACGACCGGTTTGTGCCATGCACCACGATTTTTTGTAGTGCAATGATTCATACCACATCGTGAAATTTCCCGATATTTGGTCGCTTATTGCGAAGTGGCGTTTGGCGCAGCGTCATCCGCCGTTTCTCGATGAGCCAGGTTTTTAGCGGGCTGGTCCCGGCCGGCAGGTCGGCCGTCCGCGGTGGGCGCGCTTTGCGGCTTTGTCGGCGGGTTGCTGCTTGCGCGCCTGTGTGGCGCTGCAGCGCGTAGGCAGATCAGCCCGCGGTGCCGTAGAACGCATCCAATGTCGGGAAGGCTGCCTTGCCGCGCAAGCA
>JBEKNG010000753.1:0-3342 GCA_049523075.1 Paraburkholderia sp. | reverse complement strand
GTAAACCTGAAGCAGTTGCAGTCCTCAATATAAGACCATCGAGATGCCCGATTTGCGCTGGACCATGCCGGTTGCCCACTGGTCTTTCTGGTCGGCTACCTCCGCGACGCTGCCCGATGCCGGCTTTATTGAGCCGATGGTACGTCGACGCCTGAGCTCCCTGTCGCGGGTCGCGCTCAAGGTCGCGTACGACTGCGCCGACGGCCAACAGGCCGTGCGCATGGTGTTTGCATCGCGGCACGGGGAACTGCGGCGCACCACCGACATCTTGCGCGCCATCACGGCAACCGAGCCGGTTTTGCCGAACGCTTTCAGTCTTTCGGTACTCAACGCCATGTCCGGCATCTTCGGCATTGCGCGAGGCGACCGCTCGCCCGCAACCGCTATCTCGGCAGGTACGGAGACGCTCGGCTATGCGCTGCTCGAGGCTTATGCGCAGTACAAGAAGCAGCCGTTCCCGCCGGTGCTGCTGGTCTATGCCGACGAGCCGGTCGACGCGTTGTACGGTAAGGTCGACAACGAAGTGCAGGAAGGCGCCATCGCCATCCTGCTCGACACGGAGGCGGCGCAGGGCCATCTGGAATGTACGATTTCGGGCGCGGATGAACCCGACCCGGCCGAATCACCCGCGCGCTTCGCCACGCAAAGCGAGGCGTTGCAGCGCTGCCTCGACTCGCAGCAAACTGCGGCGTGGCAAAGCGCCAGCGCCAACTGGCAATGGAGATGGCATGACGGCACGACTTGATTATGGCTGGAGGCTGTTCGCCACGGGCATGAGCTTCGTTGTGTTCGGCGTCTGCGGACTCCTGTTCTCGCTCCTCGCGTATCCGCTCGCACGGCTGTGGCCGCATCCCGCTTCCCGGCAACGCATCGTCACCACCCTGATTCACTGGTTCTTTCGCGCACTGGTCGCGGCCCTGCAACGGACCGGCGTGATGGAACTCGACGTCGAAGGTGTGGCCCGCTTGCGCGCGAGCGGCCCGGCCATTGTCGTCGCCAACCATCCAACGTATCTCGACGTCGTGGTGCTGCTCGCACTGACGCCGTCGGCCTGCTGTGTGGTAAAAAACGCGCACTGGGGCAATCCCTGCTTCTGGGGGATCGTGCGGGCCGCCGCCTACGTCAGCAACGCGGACCCGGTCGGATTCGTCGCAGACTGCTCGCGCCAGCTCGCGGCGGGCAACACCATGATCATTTTCCCCGAGGGCTCGCGCAGTCCCGCGCCGAACCGGCTGCACGCATTCTCACGCGGTTTTGCCTATATCGCGCTGAACGCAGGAGTGCCGATCGTCCCGGTCCTGATGAATTGCGATCCACCCGCTTTTACGAAGGGGATGCGCTGGTATCACGTGCCCTCGCGCCCATTCCGGATCAGTGTGAGCGTGCTCGATCCAGTCGGGGTCGAGCGGCTCGTCATTCAGGAGGCATCACCGGCCCTCGCGGCACGCAGCGTGACTCACGCTATCGAAAAGCACATCACTCAGCACCTGTTCGAATATGGATTCTTTAAAACTAGAAATTAAGCAGCTCCTGATCGAAGCGTTCGATCTGGAACACCTGACGCCCGCTGATATCGACGACGATGCTCCGCTCTTCGAGACCGACGGCGTCGGACTGGATTCGATCGACGCGCTGGAGATTGGCATCGTGCTGCGCAAACACTACCAACTGACCATCGCCGCGGATGACACGCGCATGCGCGAGCACTTCCGCTCCGTCAGTAGCCTCGCAGCGCTGATCGCCAGTCAGCAGGAAGCAGCAACCGCGGTCGGCGAAACCGCAAGCACAGGGGAATGAACCGTGACCGAGGCAGAAATTCTGGAGCGCATCCGCGCAATCTTCAAAGAGAACTTTGCCATCGAGCCTGAACGCGTGACGCCGCAAGCACATCTGTTCGAGGAACTCGATCTGGACAGCATCGACGCTGTCGACCTCGCGATCAAGCTGCAGGAAATGACCGGACGCCGGATCAAACCGGAAGAGTTCAAGCAAGTGCGCACGGTCGGCGACGTGATCAGTGCGATCGAGTCGCTGCTCGCGGCACAGGATTGATGCTGTCCGTGCCCTCGTTCGAACAGCAAGCAGTAGAAACGGCAGCGCACGACACCGAACTTCGTGACGACCTGGGCGGGCAGCCGGCGGCGGCAGATTCGCGTGCCGGCGGCCGGCTGGCCGGCAAACTGCGTGGCCCGCTGAGCGTCGTGACGAAGCTTGCCTATCCGCTGGTGATTTTATGCGCGTGGCACTGGGATACTCCGCGCTATATCGGCTGCGTGCTGTTCGTTTTGCTCTGGTTGCAGCGCTGGACCGGTACGGGCGCGGTCGCCGCGTCGTTACGCCGGCTGACACCGGTCGACTGGTGCGTCGCCGGTGTACTCAGCTGCGCGTCGGCGGCCATCGTGTTGACCAACAGCGAGCTGCTGCTGCGACTCTACCCTTCGCTCGTCAATCTCGGACTGCTGGTCGTATTCGGCGCCACGCTCGTGCGCGGCCCTTCGATGGTCGAAAAATTCGCGCGGCTGCGCAACCCCGATCCAATTCCGCAGGTGGTGCGCTATACGCGCCGTGTGACTCAGATCTGGTGCGTCTTCTTCACACTGAATAGCGTGTTTTCCGTTTATACCGCCCTGTGCTGGCGACGCGAAGCATGGTCGCTCTACAACGGCGCGCTCGCCTATGGGCTGATCGGCGTTCTGCTGGTGGGCGAGATCGCATGGCGCCATCTGATCATGCTGCCGCGAGCCGCCCGTTCGGAGGCGTCATGATCGCGCTACACGACCTGCTGATGTCAGCGCGCGCCGGCCACACACCCGTGTGCCGTGACGCAGACGCCGTACTCGACTTCGCTGGGTTCCGCGCCCGCACGCTGAGCCGCGCCGCAGCGCTGCGGGGCCGGCCCGAACAGCGCTACGCGTTGTGCCTCGACAATCCGTTCGACTTCGCCTGCACGCTGTTTGCCTTGCTCGCGTGCGGCAAAGAGCCGGTCATTCCGGCCAACGCCACGCCCGGTTATCTCGCCGACCTGTCCAGCGCCTACGATTGCCTGCTCACGGATACGGATCTGGCCGCGCTCGACCGCGACGCCGTACCGCAGGACGCGCCGCCGGGCGGCTGGGCGATCGACCCGAATGCACGCCTGACGCTCTTCACCTCCGGTAGCAGCGGCGCACCGAAGCCGGTGCGCAAGACGCTCGCCCAATTCAACGCCGAAGTTCGCACGCTCGAACAGCAATGGGGAGAAGCGCTCGGTCAAGCGACGATTCTCTCGAGCGTGCCACATCACCATATCTATGGGATCCTGTTTCGCGTGTTCTGGCCGCTCGCTGCAGGGCGCGCTTTCGA
>JBEKNG010000752.1:0-3346 GCA_049523075.1 Paraburkholderia sp. | reverse complement strand
GCAGGGCGTTCGGGTTGATGATACTGCCGTACGTATTGCTGACCGTGCTCATGGAATGGGTGTACCCCGTATTCCAGTCCCAGTCTTCGCTACCGGTCGTGAAGCTGCCCTTCACGCCCATCGCTGCACGCCAGTAGTTCGCATCCGTGGTCGAGCTGTACGTGGTCGGCATATAGCCGAACAGTTCCTGGGTCATCCCGGTCGGGTTGTACGGATTATTGGCCGGCACGGTAAAGGTAACCGGACTGACGGCCTTGGTAACCGGGTTGTACTGGAGGCCACTTTCGATCAGCGGAGGACCATCGTTGACGGTCGTCGTGTTGTTGCTTTCCCAGATGTCGGCGTACGCGGTCGTCGTATCGTTGATCTTGAAGTCGGCGTGAACCTTGGCGCTAAGACGCTCGGTCATCGGCTCGATCGAGTAGTCTTCGGCGTTGTTCTTCTGGCACACGGTGCCGCCATTGATCGCACCCGCGTTCGCTTGCGACGCGATGATGTTGTTGCCGACCGGCGCCATTGCGCCGGGCGCACAGCCGTACCCCTGGGTCATACCCGTGTTGGGGTTCAGGAAATACGACGGGGTCTGGACGCTGCCGCCATATGCCCGGCCGCTAAAGTCCTGATTCTCGGTAGTGTCGCGATCGGCAAGCGTATAGCCGTTCGACTTGTAGTAGCTGGCAGCCGCAGTGACGTTGAAGCCGTCGGACGCGAGGTTGCCGAAGCCGGCGAGAACGCCGAACTTGGTGGTACCGCCGCCGCCGTCCGTGGAGGCGCCATAGCCGCCGTCGAGCTGCAGGCCCTGGAAGTCATGCTTCGTGATGATGTTGACCACACCACCAATAGCGTCCGAACCGTACTGCGACACGGCACCCGTCTTCACGACTTCGATGCGGTCGATCACGTTCAGCGGAATCGTGTTCAGGTCGAAGAACTGGTCAGTGCCGTTGACGGCGAATGCAAACGGCGCAACACGTTGACCGTCGACGAGCACCAGCGTGTACTTTTCGCTGAGGCCGCGCAGTGCGATACCCGAACCACCAGCAGCAAAGCTGTCGGAGGTCGACTCACTCCAGCTGTTGGCCGAGTTGGCGGAGATGTCGCGCATGTAATCGGACACGTCCTTCGCGCCAGAATCCTGGATGTTCTTCGCGGTGACAACCTGAACCTGCTGGAACCCCACTTTGTCCGACTGGCGAATCAGCGAGCCCGTCACCTGGAACGTCTTCAGTTGCTTGACGTTCTTGTCTTTCGTCGCTGCTGCCGTACCCGAAGCCGCGGCAGGGGCCGCTGCAGCTGCCGTGCCCGAAGCTGCGGCAGGAGCCGCCGCCGCTGCCGTACCCGAAGCCGCTGCTGCCGGCGTCGCCGGCTGGCTTTGCGCAAACGCCGGAACGGCGATTGCAGTCGTCAATGCTAGTTCGGCCCAGATTATCCGCCTGATGGCCAACGCCAATGCCCTTTGTTTCATTTTCCCCTTCTCACTCGTCAGTAAGGCCACACGTGTTGTGCGAAGAGAGTTCTTTCGAACCTCTCCACTTGAATTGCGGCGATTCTCGCCACGTTCCGCCAAAGTTGCCCCGCGGTCGGATAACTCCACAAACCGATACCGTCCAGCAGCGAGATAGACGGGGCACTCTGACTTATTTAATTTCGCACTACTAAAAACTTACTAAGTTATTTTTTATTATTTCAAATTCATTTCAGTTGCTTGATGAATGCGACCACATGCCCGGGCCATTCACCACTCAACTCGTACTACCTATTTGAGCTACGGATTAGCCTGTAGGACTACTTATGGCTCCATTCCGATCAACCCATCTCAAACACAAGACACTGCGCCTAAAACAATCTTGGTGTCCCGACCCAGACAAGCACCGTCTCTTCGCCTGCGGTGTTGGCCCACGCATGCGGGACGGTTGACTCGTAATGCGCGGTGTCACCGGCCTGCAATATAAAAGTCGTACCTTCCAGTGTGAGAGCGATCTGGCCGCTCATCACATACAAAAACTCTTCCCCTGCGTGCGTCGTTACTTCCGACGGTTGCTGGCCCGCTGGCATCTTCACCAGAATCGCTTCCAGCTTCCGGTCTACCGACAGGTTCGTCAGCCTGCCGAACAGGTTGGCCGAATCGGCAAACCCGAAAAACTTCAGATCTTCTCCTCGACACACCGACTTGGCTTCAGTCGGCGTCTCGACGAAGTACTGCACCGTCACACCCAGCGCGTGCGCAATACCGACTAGCGACGTGATCGACGGTGTGGCCTGCCCCCGCTCCACTTGCGACAGGAACGGTTTAGAGATGCCTGCCGCTTTCGCCGTTTCCTCGAGCGTGCGTTTGAGCCGTTGCCGCAACGCGCGAATCTTGCTGCCTAGTGCGAGTGCGGCTGATGCCTTCTTATCAAGTGGCGGAACCATAGCAAGACAGAATCCAGTAGTCAAAATTTGTTTGATCTGAGCAAATTAAGTTTCATTGAAAGCGCGACAGCAGGCGCGAAGTCGGTTAAAAAAATTGGGTGGACGTTCGCCCGTGGTGAAAACCGGATGGGCCCGGTTACCTGGGCAACGATTCACTTCATCCAGCATCCCTGGAAGGTTGAATGCACAACGAAAGTGCGAACGCATTCCCTTCCAGCTGGAATCATTGAACTGACAATCGAAATAGGTGTGTACAGAGCCGGCGAAAATCTCACCGGCTCGGCGCGAGCGCTTTGATACGCTTGATGAATCGGACGATATCAAGACAAAATCGTCCGTCAAACTTTTTTTGATGGGAGCAGACAGTGTTTAGAGTATTTCCTCCAATCACGAGGTGAACTCTGGGCACAGAAACGGGCTCAACCTCGTTCGAGGGTGAATGGCGCTGCCAGCCGCAACCCGGGAAAACCCTTGTCGCAAATTTGAGACAAGGGCCCTCCTTTGGCCTCACCCGTGTGTGCCTTCACCAGCCTCGACCGATGCCGCCAACTGGTTTACCCCGCGCGCCAGCACCGGTTGAAGCGCGGCGCCCGTGTGGCTTGCACGCACCTGTACGAGCCCTTCCGGATCCGTGGCCGCCACGATCGAGCCGCCGCCGGCCCCGCCCTCCGGACCGAGGTCGATGATCCAGTCGGCTTCGGCAATCACGTCGAGGTCGTGCTCGATGACCACCACGCTGTGACCGCCGTCCGCCAGGCGGTGCAACACGCGAATCAGCCGCGCCACATCCGCCATGTGTAGCCCGACCGTCGGCTCGTCAAGCACGTACAACGTATGCGGCGCCTTCTGTCCCCGCCGCGTGACGTCGTCGCGCACCTTGCTCAACTCCGTGACGAGTTTAATGCGCTGTGCTTCGCCGCCCGAGAGCGTAGGC
>JBEKNG010000751.1:0-3347 GCA_049523075.1 Paraburkholderia sp. | reverse complement strand
CCTGTGGGGATCGCTGAAGCAGGCGCGCATTCACGGTCAACGCTTTGCGACGCGTCGCGAAGCAATGGACGAGGTGATCGACTGGTTGAGCTTCTACAATCATGGCCGGCTGCACTCGACGTTGAATTACGTCAGTCCGATGCAATTTGAACAAAACTGGCACGCCGCACAGAGAAAGCAAGCGGCATAATAAACGCTCGGTTAGCGGATACGAAATTCGCGGGCAACGTCGGTAAGGAACGAGGGGTGATCTATCATCTCTAATGCGAATCCCAACGCATGGGTGTCTCCAGTTTCGAATCGCGCCGCTCCCTGTCGGACCTTGCCACCATGAATTTCGACTACTCCACGCTTGATCTGTTGCGTCAGAACCATCCCGCGTGGCGGCTGCTACGTTCGGATCACGCACCGCTCGTCGCGAGTTTCCTGCAGCGGACCTTCACTGCCCCCAATGTACGCGTGATGCCGCAAGCGGATCTTGCCGAGGCGCTGGAGGACGAACTCTTCGCCCTGCGCGAGCAACTGGGCCAGTCAGCCTTTCCAAAGCGGGCCACGGATTATCTGAACGACTGGGCCGCCAATGACAAAGGATGGCTACGTAAGTTCTACCGTCAGGATTCCGACGAGCCGCATTTCGACCTGACACCCGCCACGGAAAAGGCCATCGCCTGGCTCGGCACGCTCACAGAGCGCAGCTTTATTGGCACGGAGTCCCGTTTGCTCACCCTGTTTGCCTTGCTCAAGCAGATGAGCGAAGGCAGCGAGAGCGATCCGCAGGCACGCCTTGCAGACTTATATAAGCGCCGTGACGAACTCAATGCTGAGATCGCCCGTGCGTTGGACGGCGACATTGCTTTGCTGGACGATTCCGCGCTCAAAGACCGGTTTCAGCAATTCACGACACTTGCACGCGAACTGCTAACCGATTTCCGCGAAGTGGAACACAATTTTCGCGGACTTGACCGGCGCGTGCGCGAACGAATCGCACTCTGGGACGGTGCCAAAGGCGATTTGCTGGAAGAAATCATGGGAGAGCGAGACGCGATCGCCGACTCGGATCAAGGCCGCAGTTTCCGGGCGTTCTGGGACTTCCTGATGTCCAGCAGCCGACAAGAAGAATTGACGACGCTGCTCGAGCGCGTACTCGCGTTGCCGCCCGTCGCCGAACTCAAGCCCGATGCCCGGACTCGCCGGGTGCACTATGACTGGCTTGAGGCCGGCGAGCACACTCAGCGCACAGTGGCCTATCTGTCCCAGCAACTGCGGCGCTTTCTCGACGACCAGGCGTGGCTGGAAAACCGCCGTATCATGGACATTCTGCGCGGCATCGAAGCCAAGGCGCTGGCCCTACGCGACTCGCCACCCACCGGCGAGACAATGACCATCGCAGACACCGCCGCCGATATCGAATTGCCGATGGAACGTCCACTTTATGCACCGGCACTTAAGCCCCGCATCACGGCAATCGCGCTGGAGTCGGGCGACGCCGACATCGACGCCGCCGCGCTTTACTCGCAGATTGTCGTCGACCAGGCGAGATTGATCTGGCATGTACGTCACGTCCTGCAAGACCGTTCGCAGGTCACGCTACGCGAATTGTGCGACATGCAGCCACTAGAACAGGGCCTCGCTGAACTCGTAGCCTACCTGCAACTCGCAGGTGACACCTTCAGTACCGTAGTAGATGAAGCGGTGAGCGAAACGATTGTCTGGTGCAGCAAGACGGCAGACGGTGAGGAACATACAAAGCGGGCGACCCTGCCGCGCGTCATTTTCGTGAGATGAAAATGCTGGAAGAACAACCCGAAGCAACCGTAGCCGCGCACGATCTGTCGAGCCTTGTCATCCCTTTGCTCAAAGGCGTCCTCTACCGGGACGACGATGCGAGTCTCTGGAGCGCGCTGCTCGACCTGCAAGCGCGTGTGCGCGACTACGTCGCGGTGCTGAACCTCGAACTCGTGCTGGACGAAGCGGAAGGCTATGCTTTCTTGCGCTCGCGTCCAACTGGCGAAGATAGCACCGCATCCGCCCTGCCCCGTCTCGTCCCGCGGCGTCCACTGTCCTTTCCGGTCAGCTTGCTGCTGGCGCTGCTGCGCAAGAAGCTCGCCGAGTCGGACGCCGGCGGAGGCGACACGCGGCTCATTCTTAGCCGCGAACAGATCGTCGAGTTGATACGGGTGTTCCTGCCTGCGGGCAGCAACGAAACAAAGCTGATCGATCAGATCGAAACCCACGTGAACAAGATCGTCGAACTGGGCTTTCTACGCCGATTGAAGCCGGCAGCGGGCAAACGCGAAGGACAAGCGGCGGCGTTCGAGGTCCAGCGTATTCTCAAGGCGTTCGTCGACGCGCAGTGGCTGGCCGATTTCGACGCGCAACTCGCCGCCTATCAGGCGCAGCTGGGCATGGCGGCTGAAGGGAATGCAGATGACTGACATGCAACTCCCCGGGCTGGATTTCGTGGCCGACGATGCACTATCCGGTTTCCGCCTGCATCAACTGGAAGTCTTCAACTGGGGCACGTTCGACGCTCGGGTGTGGACGTTGAACCCGGCAGGCATGAACGCCCTGCTGACCGGCGACATCGGCTCGGGCAAATCGACCCTGGTGGATGCCATTACGACGCTGCTGGTGCCCGCGCACCGTATTGCCTATAACAAAGCCGCCGGCGCCGATGTAAAGGAACGCACGCTGCGCTCCTATGTGCTCGGCCATTACAAGTCCGAGCGCAACGAGACAAGCGGCGCGGCAAAGCCCGTCGCACTGCGCGACAACAACAGCTACTCGGTGATCCTGGGCCGTTTTCACAATGCCGGCTACGACCAGACCGTGACGCTCGCGCAGGTATTCTGGATGAAGGACGCGCACGGCCAGCCCGCGCGTTTGTTCGTCGGCGCGGAGCGCGCATTGTCGATTGCGGCCGACTTCGCCAATTTCGGTCCGGACATCGGGGGCTTGCGCAAAAAATTGCGCAGCCTGGGCGCCGAAGTGTTCGACAGCTTTCCGCCATACGGTGCCTGGTTCCGGCGGCGCTTCGGCATCGAGAACGAGCAGGCGCTCGAACTGTTTCATCAGACCGTATCGATGAAATCGGTGGGCAATCTCACCGACTTCGTGCGCAGCCACATGCTTGAACCCTTCGACGTCGCGCCACGCATCGCCGCCTTGATCGGGCACTTCGACGATCTTAATCGCGCCCACGAGGCGGTCCTGAAGGCCAAGCGGCAAATGGAGCGTCTGACACCGCTGGTCGACGATTGCGAGCGGCATACGTCGCTGGTACAGCAGGTGGACGCGCTGCGCGCGTGCCGGGAAGCGCTCAAATATTATGCGGCAAACCTGAAACA
>JBEKNG010000750.1:0-3356 GCA_049523075.1 Paraburkholderia sp. | reverse complement strand
AGTCGTGTTCGAGATAGCGCCATTTGCCTTTGAGCACCAGTCCATGCACGGCGGCCGGGTGCCGATGGCGGCTCAGCACACCTGACTTGCGCACGCGCAACAGGTTCATCCAGTAGCCAGTTGAGACATTCAGGCACAGCGGTCGGAACCAGACGTTTTCGGCTTGCGGAACCCACAGGCGCTCGTCTTGAGGAATGGCCGATTCGACCACGATCTCGCGCAGGGCTTCGGGCGGATTGGGGAGCTGATACGGCGTCATCGCATCGCCGCCAGCGGAGGGAGCTGACATTGCGTCTCCTTGTTTGTCCACTATGTGGATATTTAAATCACATTATGGACAAATCGTCGGACTATATCGAAGGTATGTCAAGACGTGCAGACCCGGCATTGCCAGGCATGCCGGGCGGCGACTACTGCCCGAGCAGGTTTTTCAGCGCGTTGCCCAAGCCCTTGACCGTTTCGCCTGCGCCCTTCGCCACGCCTTCGACGCTCACGCCCATGACCTGCGCGATGCCAGTACCGAGCTTGTTCAGCAGATTCTCGTTCACCGAGAATTTCGGATCGCGCAAATTGCCGTCCAGCACGAAGTGCACGGTGATATCGCCGTTGCGTGACTTCAACGCCGCGACGGCGGCTTTGGTTGGAATCGACAGGAACGTGTCGAGCGGATTGCCGCTGTCGGCCAGTTGCAGTTGATGCAGCGTCAGCGTGCCCGGCGCGTGCAGGTGATAGTTGCTCACCGTCGATTCGACCGTCATGTCGAGCGTCCCGCCGGTGACGTGGGTTTTGGCCCCGGCCTTCTTCAGGAGATAGGGGTCGAGCATCACCACGTCGACACCGCGCAGCGTGCTGGTGGTCTGGGAATCCTTGGTGGCGATCTTGATCCAGCCGCCGAACGACACCGTGCCCGTATGCGACGGGCCGACGATGGAACCATTGACGGCGACCGTGGCTGGATCGGTGAGCGCGGGCAGATGCAGGTTGTCGACGGTCGCGTTGGCGTTGGTGATGGCGACCTTGTACGCCGGATTGCGCACGGTGTAGTCGTAGAACTCGAAGGTGCCTTGCTCGAAGGCGATGTGATCGATGCGTTTGTCTTGCGGCAGCGGCGTCTCGCTGGCGTTCGCGCCGGTATTCGGCCGGTTTAGCGATTCCCTGAGATTGGGCAACAGATTGAGGGTGCCATCCGGCTGGCGCACGACCGAAAGGTCGAAGCCGCTTACCACGACCGAACGGATATGCACTCGCTTCTGAACGAGTTCGCGGACGTCGGGAATCAGGGTGATCTGATCGGCACGTAGCACGTCGGGGGCGGGCCAGCCAGGTGGCGCCTTGAGGAGAACGTGAGTCAGGCGCACGGAGGTGAGGCTGACGTCGATGCTCTCCGCGCTGCCGAGCGGCCCGAGCGCTGCGATCACCCGTTGTTTGACTTCGTATTGCGCGAAGTAAAGACCGCCAAGGGCGACGACGACCAGCACCAGCACAATGCTGGCGACGGCAATGGCTACGCGTTTTGCAGTCGACATCGCCATGCTTGCCTCCTCGTGACCGCGCGAGGCGCGGCTGGCCGTTGGTAGGGCAGCAATCCCTGTGCCGCACAGCCGGCTGCCGGGCGGCCCGCGCGCTATGCGGCGCGGCCCGTCCAGCAAGCGCGTTTAGCGTGCGATCGGCTTGTAGCGCAGACGCTTCGGCCGGGCGGCTTCTTCGCCCAGGCGATTGCGCTTGTCCGCTTCGTATTCCTGGTAGTTGCCGTCGAAGAATGTCACTTGCGAATCGCCCTCGAACGCGAGGATGTGCGTGGCGATACGGTCGAGGAACCAGCGATCGTGCGAGATCACCATCACGGAGCCGGCGAATTCGAGCAGGGCATCTTCGAGCGCACGTAGCGTTTCGACGTCGAGGTCGTTCGACGGTTCGTCGAGCAGCAGGACGTTGCCGCCCGCGATCAGCGTCTTGGCGAGATGCAGACGGCCGCGTTCGCCGCCCGAGAGGTTCGAGACGATCTTCTGCTGGTCGCCGCCCTTGAAGTTGAAGCGGCCGATGTACGCCCGCGACGGCGTTTCGTAGCGGCCCACCGTCAGCACGTCGGCGCCGCCGGAAATCTCTTCGAACACCGTCTTCGAACCGTCGAGCGCGTCGCGGCTCTGGTCGACGTAGGCGAGCTTGACCGTCGGCCCTTGGACGATTTCGCCCGAATCCGGCTGTTCCTTGCCTGTCAGCATGCGGAACAAGGTGGACTTACCCGCGCCGTTCGGCCCGATAATGCCGACGATCGCGCCCGCCGGAATCTTGAAGCTGACGTTGTCGAGCAGCAGACGATCACCGTATGCCTTCGAAACGTTCTTGAACTCGATCACTTCATTGCCGAGGCGGTCGCCGACCGGAATGAAGATTTCCGAGGTTTCGTTGCGCTTCTGGTAGTCCTGGCTGTTCAGTTCTTCGAAGCGCGCAATCCGCGCCTTCGACTTCGCCTGACGGCCCTTCGGATTCTGGCGCACCCACTCCAGTTCCTTCTTGATGGCCTTCTGGCGTGCCGATTCCGACGACTCTTCCTGCTTCAGGCGCTCTTCCTTCTGGTCGAGCCAGCTGCTGTAGTTGCCCTTCCAGGGAATGCCGTGGCCGCGGTCGAGTTCGAGAATCCACTCGGCGGCATTGTCGAGGAAGTAGCGATCGTGGGTGACGGCGACGACCGTGCCCGGGAAGCGCGTCAGGAACTGCTCGAGCCAGTCGACCGATTCGGCGTCCAGGTGGTTGGTCGGTTCGTCGAGCAGCAGCATGTCCGGCTTTTCGAGCAGCAGCTTGCACAGCGCGACGCGGCGCTTTTCACCGCCCGACAGATGCTCGATTTTCGCGTCCCATGCCGGGAGGCGCAGCGCGTCGGCGGCGATTTCAATCTGCTGCTCGGCGCTGCCGTCGGCGGTGGCGAGGATCGCTTCGTACTTGGCCTGTTCGGCGGCGAGCGCGTCGAAATCCGCGTCCGGTTCGGCATAGGCGGCATAAATCTCGTCGAGCTTCTTCTGCGCGCCGAACACTTCGCCCAGGCCCTCTTCGACCGCTTCACGCACCGTCTTTTGCGGATCGAGCTGCGGCTCCTGCGGCAGGTAGCCGATGTTCAGGTTCGGCATCGGCGTGGCTTCGCCTTCGATGTCCTTGTCGACACCCGCCATGATGCGGATCAGCGTCGACTTGCCCGAGCCGTTCAGGCCGAGCAGACCGATCTTTGCGCCGGGGAAGAATGACAACGAGATGTCTTTCAGGATTTGACGCTTGGGCGGCACGATCTTGCCGACCCGGTTCATGGTGAAGACGTATTGGGCCATTTTGCTTGCAGGGCGTTGACGCCGCCGGCCGCGCTG
>JBEKNG010000749.1:0-3360 GCA_049523075.1 Paraburkholderia sp. | reverse complement strand
TAATCCGCAATCACAATCCATGCCGCAATGATAGCCGCGGCGATCCCGACTGCTGTAAGGAACTCAGGGGTAAGCATCTTGACCTCCAGTTAACACTCACCACTAGGCGGGCTAGCTAGCCCGCCTAGCAGTCAGGGCTATCCTGATTACGCGGCCTGCTTATCTGCGAGCGCGGCTCGCAGATTCACAACCAGCCGCGAAGCGAGTTCTTGCGCCTCGGGCGACACCTTGCGTATCGCCGTGCCGGGAAAGTAATCGCTGTTGCCGGCCGTGCGGGCCAGCCATTTTTCCAAGGCTTTCACATCCAGGGTCTCGGGCGATTTCTCGCTAGTGAGATCCGCGAACGTGGTCGCATAAGCACCTTCGATATCGAAGTCTGCGTCCGTGCGATCGGCCGCGAGATTGCACTTCCAGGTCTTGTCCTTGTTCTGCGAGAACTTGACCTTACCCTTGGAAAAGTGCGAGTACCAGTACGCCAGCGACTTCACGCGAACACCGTTTGGCAGCGCATCGAGCAGCCGCACGGCAAGCGTGTAATCGCCATGCTGCCGGATGTGATCCAACGTCGATACCGCGACCGTGTGAACACGGTCTTGCAGCACCTTGCCAGCAGCCGCGATGCGACCGATAGCCGTTGAACACTCCGCACTCGTGAGGATACGAATGGACATGGTGAACACTCCTAATTGTTGGCAATAAGCTGCGGGAAATTCCGCAGCCCGCTATGCCCGCACAGTTGCAGGCATAACAGGCTGAATTATTTCAGCGACGCACAGAACGCTTCGCGGGCGGCTGCATCCATGAACTTATGGGCAGCGTTGGACTTGCGCGGCCGAGCGCGGCCGAGCTTCTGGCGAAATATGCGGGCACCGAATTCGCGCGCTTCGCCTATTCGCCAATTCGACACGCCGCTTGCGCGGCTCACGACGGGCGAGGCGGGCGAAGCGGAGCGACGCGCTCCGAGTAGCAAAGTAGACATTGTTGGCAAGCTCCTATCAACGAAGCGCCGCGGAATTGCGACGCTTCGCGCATAAGAGGCACTAGCCCCGAGGCCGCTCACGGTTCGCTGCTAAGACAAAGGCCCATCCTTTGCCAGCCAAATGCGTTGCCAGCGCATTGTCAGCTTGCGTGCACGCAGGGTCCGTCGGCGATCAAGTCCTACGCCTACCGCTTGCGCGGCGCCAAGGGGACGGCTTGGCCGGGTGCATTCGGTTTTCAACTTCAGATCACACCCGAGCAAGAGCCGCAGGCTACAGATCTTCCACTGTCAGTTTCCGGGCTAGGCTGCGTTATCCGCTGGCAGCTTCGCCAACTAGAGGGAAACCGGACGCATTATGTCAAGCGGGGGTGGGCATCTGGACAAGGGGGTGCCACCCGGCGCCGCGCGCTATCTGTTACGCTTATGGCGCAATTGACAATCCATGTCCACAAACCTATTATTGCGCTTATGGGTAAACACACAGCGAAGCCAAAAAATTTTGCGAGCTGGAAATCTTTTGCGGCATCGCACAATATTAACTACCAGACATTCATGAGCAGGGTCCACAATCAGGGTTGGGACCGAGCCCGCGCAGCCGCTGAGCCCATTAAGTCCGATCCGACGCACGAAATCGATGGTGTTAGCCACACCATTGCAGAATGGTGCCGAATTTACAGCGTGCCTACGGCGTCTGTCCACAAACGCCTACAACGTGGCGCCAACTTAATCAGTGCGCTTACGGAGCCACGAAGGGTATTTCGCCTGACAGACGAAGAACGCGCCGCAGCCCGCCGCGCCCGCCTCGAACGCCGTCGCCTTGAAATCAAGGAGAAGTTGCGACGGTATAAACAGCGCCCTTGCGCTGATTGCAAAAACACTTTTCACCCGGAGGCAATGGAGTTCGATCACGTCCGGGGCAAAAAGCTGTTCAACCTATCAAAACCACCATATAACCTCAAACGTGTGGCAGCAGAGATCGCGAAGTGCGATCTGGTCTGCGCCAACTGTCACCGCTTGCGTACCGCGTCCAGACGCGCCTAGCCCGCGTATCCTCCAAGCCCTATGGCCTCACTCCCCCAATACGAAGAACGCCGCGCCCTCGTCGAGACCTACGGCTGGAACCTTTTGGCGTGGCCGTCTGGTCCTTTTACAGAAGACGACATGGTCTTACTAGGACGCTGGGAAGACGCCGCGGGCAATGTCGTGCCGGAACCGCCGACGGTGCCGGTCAGACCAGACAACGAAGGTCATCGCAAGTTCGTGCTCATAGACGGCCAGCCCCACGAGGTTTTTCTTCACTTGCCGGTCACTGCCACTGTTGCCGAATGGCGCGACTTGCTTTTCGATGACTACGCCGCTAGAGTCCCCGCGTCCCAACCCACCGAGGATCTGTCCCCATGTCCCTAGTCACCAAATTCCAATGGCTGCCGAACACCACCGCGGTCGACGGTAGCTTACTCACCGCCGCGCAGTTGGCCGCGCTCACCTACACGATCATCGTTGACACGGTCTCCCCGCCAGGTCCGAGTGCTGTTTCGTACAGCGTACCTCCGGGCAAAGTCACCTCCGTGCCGCTCGGGTCGAGCACTGGCCTCCAGGTGAACTTCGCGGACCTGACGCCGCCATTCGTGCCGGTCGAAGGGACCACGTACTTCGCCGAGATTACCGAGACCGACTCGGCCGGAACCTCCAGCCCGAGTTCGATCGTGAGCTTCACGAACGTGGCGGTACCCGGTGCCCCTTTGGATTTTGGAGTCGCCTGATAGCCTGGCTCCGCCAGCTATTGCAGTGGCTCTTTGGATGAAGTATTCTGGGCCGGCATGCATGGCTGCCAACGCAGCCGGCCCAATCTTCTCAGCAACAACCTGACAGGTATCACGCACATGAATTTCTTGAAGAACCTCCATTCGAAAATCTTCGCGGGCTTGGCGGGCTTGCTGTTCGTCAGTCTTGCGTTCGGCGCAACGATCTATTACGGCTACAACCCCAACACCGGCCTGAACGGGCTGCCGGGTCTGACCGTTGCCGGCGGACCGCTGCCGACCGTCGCGGGTTCGGGTGGTGGCTGCGGCACCGTCCCGGCGCCGGTGGGCGGCTCTAGTGTGTTCCAGATCACCACGGCGGGCGTTACCTCTTGTACCCTGACGATCACCTACACGGTACCCTCGACGGCTCTGGCGGGTTCTAGCGCGGCCAGTCCGAACGGGATCTTCTGTGTCGTGAGCGACGAGACTACGCCGGCTGACTCGGTGCGTCAGACCGCGCATACGACCACGACCAGCACCGTGACCGGCACGATCGTCGCGGGCGACAACTTGCTGATCGAGTGCAACGGGTTCTGATTTCGGCGAACTCCCCCAGGCGGCCTCCCACCGCTTAAC
>JBEKNG010000748.1:0-3370 GCA_049523075.1 Paraburkholderia sp. | reverse complement strand
GCGACGGCGCGCTCGCATGCGGAATCAGGATCGAGAAACGCCGGGTCAACGGCACCGGAGTGAGCGAGAACAGGCATAGTGCGCCGCCTTCGTGCCGCATCGACATGGCAGAGACGAAGCCAATTCCCATGCCTGCGCGCACCGCCTCCTTCACGCCTTCGACACCCGCGATCTCGAGCGCGACTCGCATTGGCACGCCGGCGCGTGCGAATGCCCGCTCGACCATCTGACGCACGCCGGAACCGGCCTCGCGCAGCACCAGAGGATGCGCGCCGAGCGCCCCCAGCTCGATCCTGCCCGCCGCTGCTCCGGCTTCTGCGCCCGCCGTCTGCGCGAGCGGATGACTGCGCGGCATGATCGCCACGATCTCATCCTCGCGCCACGGTCGCACGGCCGTATCCGGCGACAGATCGACGCCCACCGGCCCTTCGACCATCGCGATATCGAGCGAAGCCAAGGTACCGACGATGTCGGCCGTATTGCCATCCGTCGTATGCAGCGTCACGTCCGGATAACGGCGGTGAAACCCGGCAATCAGATACGGCAGCAGATAGCTGGCGGGCGTGGTGCTCGCGCCGACGCGCAACGTGCCGCTCTCGAGTCCGCGCAGGGCATCGCGGTAGGCATGGGCCTGTCGCCAGGTCTCCCGCAGGCGCGTGGCATAGCTGGCGAGCTGCTCGCCCGCGGGCGTCAGCCGCACTCCACGGCCATCACGCTGATACAGAGGCTCGCCGAATTCGTCCTGCAACTGGCGCAATTGCCCCGACACCGCCGGCTGCGACAGATGCAAGGCGACGGCCGCCCGGCTGATGTTGCGATGCTCGGCGACGGCGGCGAAGGTTATAAGCTGATCGGGGGTCATGGCAAGAAACTATCGGACCAGCTGATAGTTTATGTCATAAATCACGATTTTTCATATCGATATATTCAAATTAGGATTACTCCATCCAATCAAAACCGCCGTGCAGGCGACACCATGACCACCGCTCACCTTCACGTCGCGCCAGACCACGCCGCCGCCGCCACCCGCGGGCAACTCAACGGCATCCTGTTCGTTGCCCTGTTCGCCGCCGCTGTGACCCGCATCGCGGCGCTGCCCGCGATCGCAGGCCTCGGCCTCAGCCCATTGATTGTCGGCATCGCCGCCGGCGCTCTGTACGGCAATGCGCTGCGTGACGGCATGCCCGCGAGCTGGGCGGCCGGCGTCAACTTCTCGGCACGCAAACTGTTGCGCATCGCCGTGGCGTTCTTCGGCCTGCGGGTCAGCCTGCAGGAAATCGCCCAGGTCGGCTTGCCGGGGTTAGCTGAATCGGTGCTGGTGGTGGTGAGCACGCTCGTCGTCGGCACCTGGGCCGGCATGAAGCTGATGAAGCTCGACCGCGATACGGCCTTGCTCACCGCCGCCGGCAGTGCGATCTGCGGCGCGGCAGCCGTGCTCGCCTTCGAATCGACGCTGCAATCGAAGCCGCACAAGAGCGCCATGGCGGTCGGCAGCGTGGTGCTGTTCGGCACCCTGTCGATGTTCCTCTACCCGCTATTGTTCAAGGCCGGCTGGCTGCATCTGGATACCATCGGCGCCGGCCTGTTTTTCGGCGGCACGATTCACGAAGTGGCCCAGGTGGTGGGTGCGGCCAGCAATGTCAGCCCGGAAACCGAGCACATCGCCACCATCGTCAAGATGACGCGCGTGATGCTGCTCGTGCCGGTGCTGCTCGCAATCGGCATGTGGATCAACCGGACGCCGCGCGGTGCGGCAATGGATTCGCATCAAGGCGGCGAGCAAACCGCCGCCCCGCACATACCGCGCAAGCTGGCGATCCCCTGGTTCGCGCTAGGCTTCCTCGGCTTCGTGGTGGTGAATTCGCTGCACGTCTTGCCCGAAGCGGCCACGCAGACGCTCAACTCGCTCGACACCTTCGTTCTGACCATGGCCATGACCGCGCTCGGTATCGAGACCCGCATCTCGCAGATCCGCGAGGCCGGTCCGCGGGCACTGACCACCGGGTTAATCCTGTATGCCTGGCTGATTGGCGGCGGTCTGGGCATCACCTGGGCCGTGCAACGCCTGTTCGGGTGATACGTCCGGCAGAGTGGTATGTCCCTTGCTTGCCAGCCCCGCCGTGTGCGGGGCTTTGCGCATTTCTGCGCACAACGCGGCGCGCCCACACGGCATACTGGCCGTGCAGGCAGTCTGAAGCAGGCCGAATCAGTCGAAATCAACCGAAAGAGGATCGATCGATGAGCTTTGAACTCTACTATTGGGACGGTTTGCAGGGTCGCGGGGAATTCGTGCGGCTCGCCCTCGAGGAAGCGCGCGCAGACTACGTCGAAGTGGCGCGCGGCGACGAAGCGAAAGGCCAGGGCACAGGTGCGATGCTGGCCGTCATGAAAAGCAGGCGTGAATCCTGCCCGCCCTTCGCCCCGCCGTTCCTGCGCGACGGCAATCTGTTGATCTCGCAGACCGCCAACATCCTGTTCTACCTCGGCCCGAAGCTCGGCCTCGCGCCCGCCGACGAAGACCTGCGCTACGTCGCGAACGGCCTGCAACTGACGATTGCCGATGTCGTCACCGAAGTCCACGATACGCATCACCCGCTCGCCTCCGGTCTCTACTATGAGGAGCAGAAAGACGCCGCCAGGATCCGCGCCCATGATTTCATCGACAATCGGATACCTAAATTTATGCACTACTTCGAGCGCGTGATCACGCAAAACTATCAGAGCGACGCGCATCTGGTGGGCGACAAGCTGACGTACGTCGATCTGTCGATGTTCCAGTTGATCGACGGCCTGCACTACGCGTTTCCGCGTGCGACGAAGCACTTCGGCGAGCACTATCCCCTGCTCGCCGCGCTGCACGACGCCGTGGCGGAACGTCCGAACATCGCCGCCTATCTGGCTTCGGAACGGCGCCTGGCTTACAACGAATCGGGCATCTTCCGGCACTACCCGGAACTCGACAAGGCCGCCCGGTGACCACGCCGACACCCCGCCATGCCCGGCGCCCCAATACGAGTGCGCCGGCTGGCGTCGCGGGGTTCGCCTCATGGCTCGCCGACGCCAGCGGCGCAATGCTATTCTTGCGCGCGGTTTCTTTCTATTCCTTACCTATCTAGCTGCCGTCGTGCTTTCATTCCTGCTGAAGCTGCGCACCCGCGCGCAAGAAATGTTTCGACTGTCGGAAGCCCATACGATGCTGGTCTGGTCGGTGGTGGTCGGGGTCGCGGGTGCGCTCGCCACCATCGCCTTCCGCCAGGCCATCTCGCTGCTGCAACTGGCGATTTCCGGCGAGTCGGGCAGCTTCGTCGAAATGGCGCGGCGCATGCCGTGGACCGTGCGCGTCTGGCTGCCGGCCGCAGGCGGGCTGATT
>JBEKNG010000747.1:0-3375 GCA_049523075.1 Paraburkholderia sp. | reverse complement strand
CGTATGAGATTGACCTGGGTCTCAGTGCGCATGCGACGTCGAACCTTGCTCACCTCGAACACGTCCGGGTGCTCGAAGAAAGCGGAACTAACGCAGTGCTGCCGCGATCGGATTTGATTTACGTGAGCGCGGGTGCGACGCACCCATTGAATAGCTGGCTCGAAGCACTCAATGATGGCGGCCGTCTGATTTTCCCATTGACGCCAAACCGCGGTCTCGGCGGCATGCTGCTTGTGACACGTGTCGCCCCCAACTCATACGCGGCAAAGTTCATCTCCCCGGCGACGTTCGTCGAGTGCATCGGCGCTCGCGATGATGCGACCGGAGAATCCTTGGTCAGTGCGTTCGAATCAAATACGACTGCTGCAGTCAAGTCGCTAAGACGTAAAACTCCCGCGGACCAATTTGCGTGGTTCGTGGGGGCCGACTGGTGGCTATCGACCTCCGAGCCGCACGATTTCGCTGCTTGATATCGAGGGCGAATTTCCACTTTTGGCACATGTGACAGGCGCGTATGGGTCGAGTGCCACCTATCGCCTTCTACTTTCCTTATGTTTCCCTCCATAAACACACAACGATCCGTCTATACGTGTACAACGATCCGGGGTGCCCGAATATTCCGCGTGATACCGGAAAACTATCAGAACCGGCGTGCACGACGATCTGTCGATCGTCGCTGAACCGTCCTCTGCCTTGAATGTGTGAAGCCAGACAAGATGTTGATTTTGCGGCTCCGGTCCAAGGGTGCCTACAACCCGACTTTTGTTTCAACTCAATGTCCGCTCTTCACACAAGCGAAGGGGCGTTCCGGCTCGACACCGGTCTTGGTTCCCTCTTGGAAAATGGCGCGGTACTGAACGAATCGACGCAATAAACTGCCTCACGTAGGCGTCGTCCGACTACTGCAAGCGGAAGAACCCGAGCGACCTTGCCCCGCAGAATTCGCAACATGCAACGGATCGGCACACAGGCAGCAGGCTGATCGTCAGCGTTATTCTTTTTCTGTCTTCGGTTGTTGGGGTTGCTGCTGCGGGTCAGATCCGTGTTGCGTCGGTGCCCTCGTACATGCGTCCGGGAGCGTTACATACGGTACGTCGTCGCAGCAGCACGCATAAACCGGAAACCCGTATGCGTTCGTGCGGATGATGGTCGTTGGCCCGTGCAGCGGGCACACCGCGTTCATAGCGCCTCCTGAACTCATGGTCAACTGGTTATATCGTACACGCGGCTGGTCGATTCCCGGAATCGAATCACCCGTGCATCATGTGTATATCTTAGGTTTTCCCGAGTTCACCGGTCGTCGATACCCTCAGATTCAGCACACCAGTGTCGGGAAGCCTAAGCATCGTTGTGGCGTTGTTGGCAACTCAACGAGTGCCAGCGTAGCTATCGTTGCTAGCCAGCGTGCGTGGGTGCGGCTGACCGACCGACGGGGTTCGTTAAGAATGGAATGAACGTCCCCCCACCCGTCGGTGGCATGACGCAGGGAGTGAATCCGCACAGGCCGACGGTATTAGCGATGGCCCGTTGGGAGATGATGACGATTTCCCGTGGCAAACCGGAGATCCGAGATGAGCTATACGACTGTCGGCGTAGACATTGCGAAGAATGTTATGCAGATGCACTGGGTCGAACCAGAGACCGGTGAAGTCATCAACAGGTCGATCAAGCGGACGGCGTTCCTCGCACACTTCGCGAACCGCGCGCCGTGCTTGATTGGGATGGAGGCATGCGGCGGACGCGCGTGCCATATGGATGGCCGCCCAGATGCCCAGCAAGAGCGTTGCCGTAAAGACCGAGGCGCAGCAGGCGGTACTGGCGCTGCACCGGATGCGGCAACAGAAGCTCAAGTTCCGCACGATGCAGATCAACAGTCTGCGTGGTCTGCTGACCGAATACGGCGAAGTAATGGGCAAGAGCCGCGCCGCGCTGGACAAGGCGATCCCGCATGTGCTGGCCAGACTTGCCGACCGGCTACCGGCCATGCTGATCGAGTCACTGCGCGAGCAGTGGCACGATCTCGAGAACCTCGACCGGCAGATCGCCGACATCGAACGCCGTTTGCTGAACTGGATGAAAGAGAACGACGCCTGCAAGGCGATTGCAGAGATTCCGGGCGTTGGCTTGCTGACAGCGACCGCGGCGGTCGCGACAATGGGAGATGCAAAGTCGTTCAAATCAGGGCGTGAGTTCGCGGCATGGCTCGGGCTCGTTCCCGCCCAAACGGGCACGGGCGGAAAGGTTCAATTGTTGGGCATAAGCAAGCGTGGCGATACCTATCTGCGCACTCTATTGGTCCACGGGGCACGCAGTGTGCTGCACCACGCGAAGGAGCCGAGCGAATGGCTCAAACAAATCAGCCTCCGACGATGTATTAGACACTTCCGGCCACCACCACGGCGTGGGGCGTCTGATAAACAGGCCGCGTACGCCGTAATCAAGGCGAGCAGACTGTGCCGCTCAGTCGGTCGAAGCGCCGAAGCAGCGGCCACAAGAACGCGCCTGGCCCAGTCGCAGGCGCCCGGCACTCACTGTTGCCTTACCACCGCAGTCACACCGGCAAACCCACAGGCCATCTCCAGCGTATCGATCGGTCGTCAACTGGCCGAATACCTCGCCGCCCCGCAGAGCAGGTGAGCCTGGCCGGGACCGCCACACACGACGCTGCTCACGGCAGCCGCAATCCCGCGTTCGGCCGCTCTTCACCGCCTCCAACTCCGCGGTCACGTGGTCGCCACACCGGCACCCCCAGAGCCAGACGCCGGCGCCGCGATATTGAAGCGCGACAAGGTCGCCGAAGGTGCGACCAGAAACATCGCGACTCGGGGGAAAGGGCCATTCAGGCGGCAAAGGGGGAGGAATACGCTTATTCACAAAAGGTAGATGGGATTCAGCATCTTACTTTCAAGGTGTAACTGCCGGCCTTCGATTCGCGGGGCTCAGGAAGCCGGGGGCATAACACCCTCGTACTGTCGACGGATCGCCGCCTCGTTATGAGGAGCGCGTGCGCAATTCAGTACCTCCACATGCCCGCTCCGCATGCAGTAGCTCGACATCTTATGCGGCGCTCCTTAGCGAAGTGCGGCTGCCACCGCCTCGTCAATCTGCAGCGCAAAGCGCGCTTCAACGTCGGGCACCGTGTAGCCAATTGACAGTTCCAGATACGCGTCGCCTAGCACCAACTGAACGAATGTCGCTGCCCGCAATGCAGCAGTCGATTTGTCAAATCGCTTTCGCAGAATTTTTGCGGCGACGGCACGCACGCCCTTTGCACCATTTTCGTAAAATACCTGGCCGAGTTCCGGAAGACGCTCGGCCTCAGCAACGACGGCCCGGTAAAGCCGCAGATTATCTGGCGCGATAAGGATTTGTGCC
>JBEKNG010000746.1:0-3376 GCA_049523075.1 Paraburkholderia sp. | reverse complement strand
CCGACGAGCGTGCGATGCACGATCAGGCCCGTCTCGGCCAGGCGCTGCGCGACGCGCCGGTTCAGGATGTACAGCTCCATCAGCGGCGTTGCGCCGAGCGAGTTCACCAGCACCGCCACGCGGTCTCCCCTGGCAGCGCCCATCTCGGCGAGAATCGCGTCCATGATCTCGTCGACAACCGCATCCGCCGGACGTAACGGCTCACGGCGCATCCCCGGCTCGCCGTGGATGCCCATGCCGATTTCCATCTCGCCCGCTGCGATCTCGAAGTTCGCGCGACGCGTCTGCGGCAATGAACAGGGCGCGAGCGCGACACCCAACGTGAAGGTGCGGGCATTGGCGTGACGCGCCACCCGTTCCACCTCGTCGAGCGACATCATCAGATCGGCCGCTGCACCGGCAGCCTTGAAAATGAATACATTGCCGGCCACGCCACGACGTTGTTCGCGCCGATCGCGTGGCGCGGACGCGATGTCGTCTGTGGTCAGCACCGTGCGGGCCTCGACACCCTCGAGTTCAAGCAACTCGGTGGCCATGTCGAAATTCATCACGTCGCCCGCATAGTTGCCGTACATGAACAGCACCCCAGCGCCTCCGTGCGCAGCCAGCGCAGCGTCGACGGCGGGTTGCGGCGGAGGCGAAGCGAAGACATTGCCGATGGCTGCTGCGTCGGCCAAGCCCTTTCCGACGTAGCCCAGGAAAGTCGGCTCGTGCCCCGACCCGCCGCCGATCACCAGCGCCACCTTGCCGGGACGCGGTCCGTGGCGCGCGACGATCGCCCGCGGCGCTCCGTCGAGCCGCACCAGCAGGTCGCCGTGCGCGGCCATCACACCATCGAGCATCTCGTCGACGGCGGCGTCGCCGTTATTGATCAGTTTCTGTGTCATCGCGCGTTGCATCGTAAGCCTCGCCCTCAGATGTGCAGGTCAGACACGCCGGTGTCGAAATGCGGAGCCCAGAACGCAACCGATTCGGCGATCTGCTCGACAACCTGGCGGTCCTTCGGTTCGCGCTCCTTGAACGACAGTTCGAGGCATATTTCGTTATCCTGTCCACCGCCTTCGTGAAGGGCGGCGATCAGCGAAGCGGGTTGGATGCGACCGCGCGCATTGAACTCGGCCGTGAAAGGATGGTGGCCACCCTTGTCCATCAGCGACTGTTTGATGTGGATGATCGGCGACACGCGCGGCACGGCGCGTGCCCACGCATAGGGATCGAAGTCGTCGGGGTTGGGGCTGGTGATGTCGCCATGATCGATGTCCGCCATCATCCACATCGGCACCGCCATGTCCGCCGCGCTTAGCCGCGTTTGCAGCGCCAGACACGCAGCGATCGTCTCGCCGAATTCGCGGCCAACCGACATCGGCTCCCAGAACACGTACCGCAAGCCAGCGGCCTTCGCGTGTTCGGCGACCTCGGCCCAGCAGTCGATAGCCGTCTCGATCAGTGCGTCGCGCCGGCCGGTATCATCGTAGTCGCGGTAAGTGAAGATCGCGAACTGCGTGCCGATCGAATGGCCACCGAGTTCGGCTGTGATGTCCGCGAAGGTCTTGAACCAGTCGACGTAGTAGCGCCGCACGTCGGCGTCCGGATGGCCGAAGTGGTTGAGCCGCCCATAGGGACCCGTCATGCCCGATGTGATGCGCACGCCAGTTCGCGCCATCGCCGCGCGCATCTGGCGCGTAAGACGCCGCGTCACAGCGCCCGGCCACGACGGGTTGATGAACTCGTGCGTGAGCTGCACGTCGCGGATTTTCATCTTGTGCGCGATGGCGTCGATGAGATCATCCGGCTCGGCGAAGCGATTCACCAGCGGATTCGTGTTGAGTGCGAGCGTAAAAGCCATTGTCGTCTCGTGTAGTCGATGGATCGATCGCAGCTCGGCTCAGGCGGATTTTCTGTCGAGGCCGTTGAACCAGCCATCGAACGCAGCCGTTTGCTCTGCGTTCATGTGCAGACCGTGCTTGGTACGCCGCGTCAGAATGTCCTGTGCCGTTTCGGCCCACTCCTTCTCCATGAGGTAGCGCACCTCGGCTTCGTAGAAATTCGGTCCGAACTGCCGCCCGAGATCGGCAAGCGAGTGCGCGGAGTTGATCACCTGCGCCGTGGACGCGCCGTAAGTCCGCGCGTAGTGGCGCATCAGATCGTTCGGCAGCCAGAGGTATTCGCGTTGCAGACGCGCGATGAATTGCGGCACATCGGCCTCGTCGATCTCACCGCCGGGCAGCTTCGCAGTGGCCGTCCAATCTTGCCCCATGTCGGGAAAGGTCGGCCGCAAGCGCTGCATCGCGTGCTCGGACAGCTTGCGAAAGGTGGTGATCTTGCCGCCGAAGACGTTGAGCAGGGGCACGCCTGCGTTAGTGTCGAGATCGAACACGTAGTCGCGCGTCACCGCCGATGGGTTGCCGTTGCCATCGTCGTAAAGCGGACGCACGCCCGAGAAGGTCTGTACCACGTCCTCGCGCCGCAGCGGCCGCTTGAAGTAACGGTTGACCGCAGCCAGCAGGTAATCGATTTCTGCTTCGTCGATCGACACGTTTTCTGGCGCACCGTCCCAAGGGACGTCGGTGGTACCGATGAGCGCCTTGTCCCCTTCGTAGGGATTGATGAAGATCACCCGCTTGTCCTGGTTCTGCACCAGGTAGGAATGCTGGCCGTCCCAGAACTTGGGGGTGACAATGTGGCTGCCTTTGACCAGCCGCACCTTGCGGGTCGAACTGGCTCCGGCCACGCGTTCGATGATGTCGGCTACCCAAGGTCCGGCGGCATTGACCAGAGCACGGGCGAAGACCACCTGATCTGTACCGTTGCGCGTGTCGCGCAACTCGATGCGCCACCCATCGGCTTCGCGCCGCGCCGACACGCAGGCAGTGCGCGTAAGAATCCGTGCGCCGCGTTGGGCCGCGTCCACCGCGTTGAGCACCACGAGGCGCGCGTCATCGACCCAGCAGTCCGAATATTCGAAACCGCTGCGGTACTGATCCTTGATCGGCGCGCCTTCTGGACTGTGCCGCAGATCGAGGGTGCGCGTTCCCGGCAGCTTCTTGCGCCCGCCGAGATGATCGTAAAAAAACAGGCCCAGCCGCACGAGCCACGCCGGGCGGTCGTCCGGACTGTGGGGAAGCACGAAACGCATTGGCCAGATGATGTGCGGAGCGGCATTGAGCAGCACTTCACGCTCGATCAGCGCCTCACGTACGAGTCTAAATTCGTAGTACTCAAGATAACGCAGCCCCCCGTGGATCAGCTTGCCCGAGCGCGATGAGGTGCCCTGTGCGAGATCGTCCTTCTCGCACAAAATCACCGACAATCCCCGGCCCGCAGCATCGCGTGCGATACCCGCTCCGTTGATGCCGCCGCCAATAACGACCAGGTT
>JBEKNG010000745.1:0-3384 GCA_049523075.1 Paraburkholderia sp. | reverse complement strand
CGCTAAAACGCGAAAGCGGGCAGGGAGCGTCCAGCGCAGTGTTGTCGAAGCAAACGAAGACGGCAGCCGCTCGTCGGCCCGCTGCGAGCCGTTCAGCGGCGGCGAAGAAGGCGGCCGGCACCAAGGGCGCTGCGGGTAGATCGGCAGCGGCAAAAAAGGCCGCTCATACGAGAGCCGCGCGCTCGCATCATTGACGCACGCATCGAGCGTCCATGGCGGCGGCGCAACGCCGCCGCCAGGTCACGCCAGCCGCGCAATGCGGACGCGCTGCACGTGGAAAATACAGAATCCTCACCGCAGGTCCCGGTGATTTCAGGCCCGGGCGCGCTGCCAGATAGTCACATGCGATCAGCATGCTGATACTCTTCGTCTCCACGAAAAGCCTTGTACTTTATTTTTTTGGTCGCCTATAACCTGACCGACAGGACAGGTTTCAAGGTGGCGTTCCCCGATCATCCCCATTCCAATAGAGCGAGCACAACGTGGATATCGTCCGCAGTCTGTTTGGCATTGTCTTTCTGTTGCTGATCGCTTATGTGTTCTCGACCAATCGAAGCGGCATCCGTCTGCGCACGCTGATTCCCGCGCTGGCCACCCAGGTGGCGATCGGCGCGCTGGTGCTATTCGTGCCGCTCGGTAGCGTAGCCCTTGCCGCCGCCGCGCGCGGCGTCAATCATGTGCTGCAGATGGGCGACCGCGGCGTATCGTTCATGTTCGGCGGTCTCGTCGACGACAAGATGTTCACGTTGTTCGGCGGCGGTGGCTTCGTGTTCGCACTGCGCGTGCTGCCCATGATCATCTTCGTCACCGCACTGATCGCGGTGCTGTACCACATTGGCGTGATGAAGTGGATCATCAACGGTCTGGGGATTGTGTTCGAGAAACTGCTCGGCGTGAGCCGCGTCGAAGCCTGTTCCGCGGTGGCGACTATCTTTCTCGGCCAGAGCGAGATGCCCGCCTTCGTCAAACCCTTCGTCAGGCAGATGACCGGCGCGGAGCTGTTTGCCGTCATGTCGAGCGGCATGGCTTCCGTAGCGGGTTCGGTATTGGCGGGCTATGCGGGTCTCGGCGTCAACCTGGAGTATCTGCTGGCCGCTTCGTTCATGGCGATTCCGGGTGGCCTGCTGTTCGCCAAGGTCATTTTCCCGACCAACGAGCCGAGCCGCGTCGTGCTGGAGGGGCTCAATTTCGACGAGCGACGATCGGCCAACGTGATCGAAGCGGCCGCGTCGGGCGCGGCCATCGGCCTGCGCATCGCGATCAATGTCGGCGCTATGCTGATCGCTTTCATTGGCCTGATCGCGCTGCTGAATTCGACCGTCAGCGGGATTGCCGGCCTGTTCGGGCATCCGCAGATCACGCTGCAGAGTCTCCTCGGCTGGGTGTTTGCACCGCTGGCTTGGCTGATTGGTGTGCCCTGGCACGACGCGCCGCTTGCAGGTAACTTCATCGGTGAGAAAATGATTCTCAACGAGTTCGTGGCGTATGTCGACCTGTCGCCGTACCTGAAGGGCGCGCAGTCGGTTGCTGCAGCCGGCCTGCAGGTGCTGGATCCGAAGACGCTGGCTATCGTATCGTTTGCGCTGTGCGGTTTCGCCAACTTCTCTTCGATCGCGATCCTTGCGGGCGGTTTTAGCGCCGTTGCGGCGGAGCGTCGTGCGGAAGTGGCGCGTTATGGATTGCGCGTCGTGGCGGCGGCCACGTTGTCGAATTTGACGAGCGCGGCGATTGCCGGGATTTTCCTGTCATTTCGTTGAACATTGAGCCGGGTACGGCCTGATCGAGTGAGCGAACAAACGCCCGCGGATTCCTGACCCCAATGTGGAGGAGTGGTGAAACACGAACATCTGATAGACGAAGCCCGCAAAGCGCGCGAGCATGCCTACGCGCCTTACTCGGGCTTCCTGGTGGGCGCTGCGCTCGAGACGAACGACGGCACCATCTTTCACGGCTGCAACGTCGAGAATGCCTCGTATGGTCTGTGCAACTGCGCCGAACGTACGGCGTTTTTTAGTGCCGTGGCAGCCGGCTATCGTCCGGGGCAGTTCAAGACGCTGGCCGTGATCGGCGAGACCGACGGTCCAATCGCGCCGTGCGGCGCATGCCGCCAGGTGATGATCGAATTGGGCTCACCCAGGCTTGAAGTTGTGCTGAGCAATCTGGACGGCAATGTCGAAGTGACCAGCGCCGCTGCACTGTTACCCGGCGCGTTTTATCTGGAGCCCGGCGGCGCGTCTGCCGCGTAACCGCGCGCTTGCGCCGCAACGCCTTCCTCTGCAAACAGTGTGAGTGTCCAATCATGCACAAGGTAATTTTCGACACGGATCCGGGTGTCGATGACTCGATGGCGCTGGTATTTCAGACGCGTCATCCGGAGATCGAACTGATCGGCGTGACATCCGTGTTCGGCAACGCGACGATCGAAACCACGACCCGTAACGCGGTGCATCTCGTCGAGCGGTTTGCGGACCCCACCGTGGTCGTCGCGCGTGGAGCGGGAAAGCCGCTGCGCCGAACGGCACCCGAGCCGATTCCGCATATTCACGGACATAACGGCCTGGGCGACATCGAGCTTCCCACACTAGCCGATGACGGTCGGGCTCGCCTCGACGCGCGGCCGGCCCATCGCTTCATCATCGACGAGATTCGCAAGCACCCGCATGAGATCAACGTTATCTCCGTCGGGCCGATGACCAATCTCGCGCTGGCCTTGCGGGAGGACCCCGAGATCCAGCACCTGGTCAAACAGGTGATCATCATGGGCGGCGCGTTCGGCATAAACGGCGTGTTGGGCAATGTCAGTCCGTGCGCGGAGGCGAATATTTCCGCTGATCCGGATGCGGCCGATCAAGTATTTGCCGCTGCCTGGAAAGTTACTGCGGTGGGGCTGGACGTGACGGAAAAAACCATCATGACCACCGCTTACCTCGATCGCATCCGTCAGCACGGCGGCGACGTTGGACAGTTCATCTGGGACGTGTCACGGCTTTACGAGCAGTTCCACATCGATAGTGCGGGCGTGCAGGGAATCTACGCGCACGATTCGTCGGCGGTCGCCTACCTGGTGGCGCCCGAGCTTTTCCAGATCCGGCGTGGGGCGGTACGGGTGGTGGTGGAAGGCATCGCGGTCGGTCAGACCATCCAGAAGCCGGAGACCATGGGCGTTCCAGCGCCGAACTGGGACGACTCGACCAAACAGGACGTGTGTGTGGATGTCGACGTGGAGGGATTTTTGAAGCTCTACTTCGATACCATCGTCGGGAGCGCTGCATAAGATAAGCAGCCCGCTACGGGCAGCGGCACCACACCGCCGCCCTGTGGGGTTTTACTGAATGGTTGCGAGCACGTCGCGCACGGTCTTGAAGATGTGCTGGATCTGCTCTT
>JBEKNG010000744.1:0-3390 GCA_049523075.1 Paraburkholderia sp. | reverse complement strand
GGGACGAGGTCGAGAGTACAACGGCGGGCGATCAATGGACCGTCGCCAATGTACATGAGCGGCTTGAGGCGCTGCACGAGGATCCATGGGCCGGCTACGCAAAAACGCGGCAGCGCATCACGGCGGCAATGAAGAAGCGGCTGGACGGCGCGGACGTCGATTGAGTCGACAGTTCGATATGGTCGGCACGCTTGAACGAAAGTACATGTAGTCGGCATGCACCCGGCATGCAATCGCAGAAGGAGGACGCAATGAAGACATCACATCAAGTGTCGCACGGTGACGGCAAGCAGCATCCCCACGGCAAAACGGGCGATCCGCACGCGAAGCAGGACACCCGCTCGGTGCAGGACGAAGGCGCGCCGCTACCGCATGAAACCGATCAGAACGCCGAGTCGCAGCATGAGGACGAGCCACGCGGCGTGGGAAAGCAGGCGCATCGCGACCTGCAGCATGGCATGAAGGATACGGATCGGCGCGGCGGAGATGAGTACCAACAGAATACGCAGAACGACGCGCACAGTAATGCGAATTCGAGTGGCAAGGAGCAGCGTGAAGGGCGTGTCAAGCATTGAACGCATGCCGTATAGTCGGCGGCCTGTGCGTTCCGCTCAAGCTGGAGCGCTCCTTTATCCCGCATCCTCACGAACGAACCAGGAGCTGCCATGAAAGCTGTCGGTCTTAATCGCTACTTGCCCATTGACCACCCCGAGGCGCTGCTCGATGTCGAGATTCCGAAGCCGGAAGCAAGGGGTCGCGACCTGTTGGTCAAGGTCGAGGCAATCTCGGTGAACCCAGTCGATTTCAAGGTGCGCTCGCCGAAAGACACCGTGGAGAAGACGCCGCGCGTACTCGGCTGGGACGCGGCCGGGACGGTTACGGCAGTGGGCCCCGAGGTCACCCTGTTCAAGGTGGGTGACCCGGTGTTCTATGCAGGCAGCATCACCCGGCCGGGCGCGAATAGCGAATATCACCTGGTGGACGAACGGATCGTCGGCCGCAAGCCGGTATCGCTTGACTTCAGTCACGCCGCGGCCTTGCCGCTGACCGCGATCACCGCATGGGAGGCGCTGTTCGATCGCCTCGGCGTGTCGTCGAAAGGTGCCGATAAGGGCCGTTCGGTGCTGATCATCGGCGGCGCGGGCGGCGTCGGCTCGATCGGCATTCAACTGGCGAAGCAGCTCGCCGGCCTGACCGTGATTGCGACTGCCTCGCGTCCCGCGTCGGCGAAGTGGGCGACCGAACTTGGGGCGGACCACATCATCGATCACTTTGGCGACATGCCCGCCCAACTGAAGCAACTCGGCTTCGAGCAGGTCGACTACGTCCTGATGTTCAACGATACGGACAAGCACTTCCCGGCAGCGGCGGCCGTGATCAAACCGCAGGGCGGCATCTGTACGATTGTCGAAAACACCAGGCCGATTGCCGTCGAACTGCTGAAGTCGAAGAGCGCGGCGTTCCACTGGGAATTCATGTTCACGCGTTCGATGTTCGGCACGTCCGACATGATCGAGCAGCACAAGCTGCTGACCGAAGTGGGCCGCCTGGTCGACGCGGGCACCTTGCGCACGACCGTCGGTGAAGATGTCGGCAAGATCAATGCGCAGAACCTGCGGCGTGCGCATCAGTTGCTGGAAGAAGGGCGGGCGATCGGCAAGCTGGTGCTGACGGGCTTCTAGGCGGCTTTCAGGCAATCGGGCAGGACGGGCGGGAGGTCGCTGCGCAGGCCGCTCGTCCCGCGACTATCGCGACATCATGTCCGCAGAAAAAGCGTCACCGCAAGCGGGTTAACACCCGATCCGCGGGAAGCGCGCTCGGGTCCGCTTGGCGTTAGACTGACAGGGCTCCCAGGCAAAGATAGCCGCGCATCTCGCCCCGAAAGGGTGCAGCGGCACAACGAGGAGGTGACACTATGAGCCCGTGCTTCAGACGCTCCGCCGTTCCGGTTGTTGCTTCACTTGCCTGCCTGTTTGTCCCGCTGGCCCACGCGGCGACACCGATCACGGTGACCTCGCAAGCGGCGACGGACGGACCGATCCGCTACACCGTCAAGGTCACCTCGAAGCAGTTCGGCAATGCGCAGGAAACGCGCACGATCCGCTCAGGCGAGTCCGATGACTTCACCTGGAAAACGGTGCCGCCCGGCGGCCCGGTCGCGGCCGTGGACCAGTGTCCGGCTGATGCGTCGCTGCCCGTCGATACCAACGGCGCAATGATCCGGCAAACGCAGATCCGCTTTGCGCCGGTGGTCGCCAACGACGGCACCGCTACCGTCCAGCTCAGCTTCCAGGCACAGACGCCGCACGGCATCAAAACCGTGACGAACAACGGCAAGACGCTCAAGTGTCCGAACGGACTGACCGTCAGTCAGATCGTGCGCTTTACGATGCCGACGAACGGCAGCACGAAGACGCTGACCTTGAATGACGGGACCCAGGTGGCGGTGTCGGCGAAGCGCTGAGCGGCTGGCTTGTCACCCTACGCCACGCACGACTAACGTGAGGCCGCGGCGCGCTCGATCAGTCTCGATGCCAGGAACCGCTGGTCCGCGGAGAACAGCCGCCGGTACGTCAGCAGCACTGCGCCCACCGTACCGAGTGCCGACGAGGCGGCGACCAGGAACATGATCACGATCTGATAGCGCACCGCTTGCAGGGGTGACTGACCGGCCAGCACCTGGCCTGTCATCATGCCCGGCAGACTGACGACGCCCACCACCGCCATCTGGTTGAGTGTCGGGATCATGCCGGCCCGCACGGCCTGGCGTGCGGGTCCCTGGGCGGCTTCCCAGCGCGTGGCGCCGAGCGCGAGCGCCATATCCACGCGGTCGCGGCGCGCGGTCAGTTCTTCGGTCATCCGCTCGATGCCGAGCGACACGCCGGTGAGCGTGTTGCCGAGGATCATGCCGAGAATCGGAATCGCATATTGAGGCTCGTACCACGGATGGATCCGGATCACGACGAACAGACCTACCGCTGCCACCAGCCACGAACTGATCCAGATCGACACGATGCTGTCCCTGCGCTGACCGTCATAGGTGCGCGCGCCGCGTTGCGCGCCCGCGAAACCGGCAATCAAGGTCATCACCACCATCAACGGCAGCACCACAAACCAGCGGTCGAACCGGAACACCCAGCCGAGCACATAACCGATGGCCAGCAACTGTACGACGGTGCGCACCGCCGCCCAGGCCAGCTTGCGTTCGAGATCGAGCTTCAACGCCACCGACACCGCGCCGTTCACGACGATCAGCAAGGCGGCGATAGCCACATCCCACAGGCTAAGGTTTTGCAGGGTCATTGGGCGCGCTCCGGGTTGTCACTGTCCGACGTGGAACGATGGCTCGCGGCGGCTTCATCGAGCACACCAGCACGCATGGTCAGATGA
>JBEKNG010000743.1:0-3390 GCA_049523075.1 Paraburkholderia sp. | reverse complement strand
TCGCAAAGAATCTCGGTCGGGCAGACCCGCGCGCACATGCCTCCCAGTGGATTCGCCGAAAGAATATCGACGGCAGCTCCCTTCAGATTGCCGTTGCCGATCTTGCGGATGAAACTGGGAATGTCGATCTGCGTCGGACACGCCTGGATGCACGGCGCGTCATAGCAGTAGTGACAGCGGTTCGCGGCCACCGCTGCGGCGGCCGGATCGAGCAAGGGCACGATATCGGCGAATTCACAGGAAAGCTGCTCGGGCGACAGGCGATGCGGGGCAATGTCGCCGGTATGCTTGATGGCCATATACGTTCCTTCCTGAATGTGAGGACGTAGCCGTACCCGCCGGCTGCGCTCGCGCGCAGTCGGGACGGCTTGTTTTATCAGCAATACGGTCAGGCTTTTTCTAAAGGCGTCAACGTGGGCTCAGCGGACCGGGCAGAGTCACCGAGGCGCCCTTGTCACCCTTGCACGTTCATGAAGCCGGCTCGCAGGCACGCTCGAGCATGGCGTGCAGCAGCACATTGGCGCCCGCCTCGATCCATTCGAGCGTGGCGTCCTCGATCTCGTTGTGACTGATCCCATCAACGCACGGCACAAACACCATCGAGGTCGGTGCGACCTGGGACAGATAGCAGGCGTCGTGTCCCGCGCCCGACACCATATCGCGATGCGGGTAGCCGAAGCGCTGCGCGGCCGCGCGCACCGACTTCACACAGGCGGCGTCGAAGGCGACCGGTGCGTAGTAGAAAATCTGTTCGAGCTCGGTTTCAAGGCCAATGCCGCTCGCGATACGTTCGACCCCTTCGCGCAGTGCGGCGTCCATCTTTGCGAGCACCGCGTCGTCCGGATGACGGAAGTCCACGGTGAAAAACACGCGGCCCGGGATCACGTTGCGTGAGTTCGGGTGCACCTGCATCATGCCGACCGTCGCGCAGCCAAACGGCGCATTGTCGAGCCCGATGCGATTGACCAGATCGACCACCCGTGCCGCACCGAGCAGCGCGTCGCGACGGCGCGGCATGGGCGTCGGGCCCGCATGCGCTTCCTGTCCGGTCAGCGTGATTTCGTACCAGCGTTGCCCTTGCGCATCGGTCACGACGCCAATGGTCTTGTGCTCCGCCTCGAGAATCGGCCCTTGCTCGATATGCAGTTCGAATGCGGCATGCAAGGGCCGGCCGCCGCAGGGCAGATCGCCCGCATAGCCGATGCGCCTGAGTTCCTCGCCGATCGTCTTGCCGTCCACGTCCTTACGCGACAGACCATATTCGAGCGAAAAAACCCCGGCGAACACCCCGGAGGCTACCATCGCCGGTGCAAAGCGAGAGCCTTCCTCATTGGTCCAGATCACCACCTCGACCGGATGCTCGGTCTCGATGCCTTGATCGTTCAGACTGCGAATCACTTCGAGCCCGCCCAGCACGCCATAGATGCCGTCGAAACGGCCGCCGGTCGGCTGCGAATCCGCATGTGAGCCGGTCATCACCGGCAGCGCGTTCGGGTTGCGCCCTGCTCGGCGCATAAAGACATTGCCCATCTGGTCGACCGTGACCGTGCAGCCCGCCTCCTTCGCCCAGCTTACGATCAGGTCACGCCCTTCCTTGTCGAGATCGGTCAGCGCGAGGCGACAGACACCGCCTTTAGGAGTTGCGCCGACCTTGGCCATCGTCATCAGGCTGTCCCACAGACGCTTGCCGTCGACCTTGATCGACGTATCGGGTTCAGCATGCTTTAACGCCTCGGATACCGCGTTCATTCGTCTCACTCCTTTCGATGAATCCAGACGCCCTGCGCGCCCGATGAAACTGGTGCATCCACGGCGGATTTTGGGGCGCTTTCGCACGACCACGGTGCACACCCTAAGCTGTTTCGCACGCACTCGACAGAGGGCTAACCCTGGGATACTGGCCGCTTCTCCAATCCTGTCCGATTGGACAGGTTGTAGCCGATTAACTCCACCAAATCAATGCCTTTTGCACGCTGCGATACAGAGCGAGAAACGTGCCATTGCAGCGCAGCATGTCGTTTTAGCGTCATTCGATTGAGCGTGTCCGCCGCGGCCCAAACGACTAGAATGAAGCGCGACGCGGCATGCACGCCGCGCGAGGCCAACAATGAGACACGACGAAGTGGCAGCCGACATTGCTGAAAACGACGAGACCCCCACGCCTTTGCGGCGGCGCAAGGCGCGCATCCGCGAATCGAACGAGGCCCATCTGTTGGCCTGCGCGGAAGCCGTATTCGCCGAACGCGGCCTGGAAGGCACCAGCACGGCGATGATCGCCGAGCGTGCGGGCTTACCGAAAGCCAACCTGCATTACTACTTCCCCACGAAGCTCGCGCTCTATCGCCGGGTGCTCGAAGACCTGTTCGAGGACTGGCATCGCGCAGCGGATACCTTCGAGGGTAGCGACGATCCAGTGGAAGCGATCAGCGGCTACGTGCGCGCAAAAATGGAGTTGTCGCGGCGGCGGCCGCTCGGCTCGAAAGTATGGGCCAACGAGATCATTCACGGCGCCGAGCATATGCAGGACATCCTCACGCAACGCGTGAAGCCGTGGCTCGAAAGCCGTGTAACGGTCATCGACGACTGGATTGCGCGGGGCCTGCTGGCTCCCGTCAGCGCACAGACCTTGATGTATATGATCTGGGCGACCACGCAACACTATGCGGATTTCGATGCGCAGATTCTGGCGCTTGGAGGCAAGCGTGCGCTGACGCAGACGGCCTTCGATGCGTCGACCGAGGAAGTGGTGCAACTGGTGATTCGCGCGTGTGGCGCGGTGTCGCTTTCTCCAGGCTAAACCGCAAGTTGGGACCCACGCGTCTCGGCACGTCCATGGAAGCTGCCCGTGCAGGGCTATGACAATCGAGCTGTCATTTCGCAAATTGCCCAAACATGCACAAGCGCAACTTCTTACCCAACGTTCATAAATCTTACACAGGTAAGTAGTTATGCTTCGGCGGTGATGAGCGAGGGACCCACACCCTCGCCGGATTCCTTCCCACCGTCAAAGGCCTCCCATGTTCGCCGGGTCTGCGTGTAGCGTTTTGTTCAACGAAACTGCCAAAGGCAAACGTTTGGCGAAGGAGCCAGGCACGTGGTTACGCGCGCTCTGGACAGGCCTCTTCGTGGCATCTCTATGCCTGTTCGTGAGTGCCTGCGGCAACGACGACAACAAGCCGCCCGAGACAACGGCCACCACAGCCGAACAGATCAACGCCGCCCCGCCGGCACCCTGGGCGCCGCCGCAAAACACTTCGGCCCAAACGGCGCAGGCTACCTTGCCGGCGCAAACCATCCAGACACCGCCGCCCGCCCCCGCACAGGTCGGCGCAGCCGCATCCGACAGTCTTGCACCACCCGTGATTCACAGCGTTGATTGAGGTCGTCTGA
>JBEKNG010000742.1:0-3395 GCA_049523075.1 Paraburkholderia sp. | reverse complement strand
GTCACGGCAAAAATTGCAGCACGTACCGTGTTAGTTGTTCCTCGCATTTCCACGCCTCCGAGATCAGCTGGGGCGCTACGGGCACTTCACGGCCAGATTTCGCGCATCACCCCAAAAATGCTTACCTCGTAGCAAAAAGCGTGCTCCGTCGCGGTTACGCAGAACCCGTGAGCCCCCTTGAGCCTGGGCCAACTTCACGTAATGCCGGAAATTGGTGAAATTGAGGTTCCAACGCAAACGCCTAAGCGCTCTTCTGCCACACACGCCCGTTATCGGGTCGCGCAAGGCCGAGGTGTTCACGCAGCGTGCGGCCTTCGTATTCGGTGCGAAAGATTCCGCGCTGCTGCAGGATCGGCACCACGCCATCGGCGAAATCCTGCAGGCCATCCGGCAGCACGTCGGGCATCAGGTTGAAACCATCGGCCGCGCCGGCCTTGAACCAATGCTCGATGTCGTCTGCGATCTGCTCAGGTGTCCCGACGATCACGCGATGCCCTCCGCCGCCCGCGAGCGAGCGGATCAACTCGCGCACCGTGTAGCCGTGGCGCCGTGCCTGTGCGAGGGTCGCGTGGAAAAAGGTATGGTTGCCATTGCCGCCACCCGGCAACGTCAGGTTGTCAGGCAGTTGCTCGTCGAGCTTGAGCGTGTCGGCGGGAACGCCTAGCGTGCCGGCGAGGCGCGTGAGGCTATAGCTCCACGGAATCAGATCGACCAGTTCGTCGCGCCGCCGCAAGGCTTCGCTTTCCGTCGCGCCGATAATCGTCGTCAAGCCCGCCAATATCTTCACTGCGCTGCGCCCGTAGGCGGCCGCTCGAGCCTTCAGTTCGCGTCCATAGGCGAGTGACTCTTCAAACGACTGCGAGGCGGAGAACACCGCCTCGGCATGGCGTGCCGCGAGATCGCGGCCATCCGCAGACGCTCCTGCCTGCACCAACACCGGATGCCCCTGCGGCGAGCGCGGCAGATTCAACGGCCCCTGGACATCAAAATATTTGCCGTGGTGGGCGACGGGATGGATCTTGTCACTGTCGACGAAATGCCCGCTGGCCTTGTCGCCAATGAACGCGTCGTCTTCCCAGCTATCCCACAGCGCTTTGACGAGCTCGGTGAACTCGGCCGCACGCGCGTAGCGCTCGGTGTGGTCCGGCACGGCCTCACAGCCGAAATTGCGCGCGGATCCCAGATCGGCGGTCGTGACGACATTCCAGCCGGCGCGCCCTGCACTGACGTGGTCGAGCGTCGAGAAGCGCCGTGCGATGTTGTACGGCTCGTTGTAGCTGGTCGATGCCGTGCCGATCACGCCAATCCGCGACGTGGCCGCAGCAATGCTGGCCAGTAACACCGTCGGTTCAAGTGCGGTGATCGGCCGGAAGCCGATCTGGTCGGCAATCGAAGCGTTATCGGCGAGGAAAACCGCGTCGAATTTGGCCGCCTCGGCAATCTGCGCGACGCGGATGTAATGACCGACGTCGATGAACGCATACGGATCGGCCTGCGGGACTCGCCACGCTGACGGGACGAAACCAGAGTGCAGGATGTTGATGTTCAGATGCAACTGGCGCGGCGCCTGTCGGCCCGGGGCGTGGCTCATGGGAAAGTCTCCGTGACGGGATCATCTTGGCTCGCCTCGCGACAGCAAGAGCAAGAGCAAGAACGGGTGCTGCTTGGCGCAGCTTCCTCACCGGCATCTTCAATGCGGAAGAGCGGCGGGTTGCCAAAGCCAGGCGGCGTCAGTGGACTTTCGGAAAGCCGTGGCGTTCAGCGAGCAACGCAAGGATGCGATTGGTGTCGGTGACGAAACGCTTTTCGCCTAGCGTCTGCACGTCCTCAGGCACGGGCCCCTCGTCGCCGAGGATCAGCACGGGCAGGCCCTGATGGTCAGCATCGAGCGCCTTGATCGCCACCTCGCGTGGACGCGCAAACGGCAAACGCTGGACGTCGAGGCTCGCGGTTTTCGAGGGGTCGCTTGCAAGCAGTCCCTCGATCGGCGCGCCATGGGGGCAAATGAAGCGTTCGCCAGGATACGTCGGATCGGTAAAGCCCGGTTCGAGGAGTAAGAGGAGGTCTCGGCTCATGATGCGCGGCAGTCCAGAGGGTGATCAGTCGGACGATTTTCATCTCTTGCATGGCATTGCGCCACGAAGAAATCGGCACAACGATATGCGGCCTGCAACTTAACGCGGCGTGACGTGTGCCCTGGCCAAAGGTCGCGCACGCAGTGCGATGGCTACGCGCCCTCGCCCATCTACATCCAGCCCGATCCCACCCCTTCGTAAGGCATAAGCTTCCAACAAAAAATTCGTTGCGCCGAACCGGTGAAACCCTTATGAAATAGGTCCGCCCTGCATCGCCGCACGACGAGTCCATCTGAATCCTATGTCACTGCACGCCGAAACGATTGCCGACTGGTTGCTATCCGGTCTCGAACTGAAAAGCACGATCTTTCACGTCGGCCAATATTGCGGCGCCTGGCAAGCGTCGACGGCGGGACGCCACCGGGCCAGCTTCCACCTCGCGCTACACGGCGAATGCTGGCTGCACCTGCCCGCCAACGCTGAGCGCGCCGCGCAGAGCCTGCGCCTCGCTCCCGGTGACGCGGTGTTCCTGCTGCATGACATGCCGCATTGCCTGTCACCGGATCCGCACCCGCCGGCCGGCGGCCACGAAAGCGAACGCATTGGCACGATGTCGCCGCTGACATCACCCGCCGATTCGCACGCCCCCGCCGACGGCAGCGTGGGGATCGCCTGTGGCTTCTTCGAGTTCAACTCGGGACTCGACGACATGCTGCTCAGCCTGCTGCCCGATCATATCGTCGCGCGGCGCGACAATCCGTCACTCGATGGTGCGCGGGCGATTTTCGACCTGATCCGCGCCGAAGCGCTGCGCGACGTGCAGACGCCGTCGCCGCTGATTGCCCGTCTTACCGACCTGCTCTTCGTCTACGTCCTGCGTGCGGTGGTGGGACGCGACGAGATCGCGCCCTGCTTCTGGTCATTGATGCGCCGTCCGGAATTTGCCCCGCTCGTCGCGGCGATCATCGATGCGCCCGCCGAACGCTGGACCACCGACACGATGGCGAGCTTCGTCCACATGTCAAGGGCGCGGTTCTGCAAGCAGTTTGTCGATATCTCAGGCCAGCCGCCCGCCCAGTTCGTCACGCTCGTCCGCATGAAAATGGCGGCGGCCATGTTGCGTGGCGGCTCAAGCATGCCGGACGCTGCCGAGCGGGTCGGCTATCAGTCAGAATCCGCGTTCGCCCAGGCGTTCAAGCGCGTCACCGGCGAGCAGCCAGGCGCCTATCGTCGCCGCGCCGTGAAACCCGCCGGACAGCAGGCCCGCGCGGCCGGTCGCACGCCTTTCACCGCGCTGCATTGAGCAGCTCACGGCGGATG
>JBEKNG010000741.1:0-3397 GCA_049523075.1 Paraburkholderia sp. | reverse complement strand
CAAACAGTTCGCTTGCGAGCAGATCACGCGACAGGCCGCCGCAGTTCAGCGCGACGAACGGACCATCAGCAGCCGCGCTCGCCTGATGGATGCCTCGAGCGAATAACTCCTTGCCCACACCCGTTTCGCCAAAAAGCAGCACTGGAACCTTGGCTTTGGCGAGTTGCTGCGCTTTTTGCACGGCCGCTCGCAACGCGGGACTGTGGCCGACGATGCGCGAGAACGCTGCGGCAGGCGTATACACAGCATCGGCTTTAGAGTCAGGTATCGATACCGTGCACCGGCTAGCGGCCGGCACGACCAGCAGAAAGCCAAGCGTGTCGCTGCCTTCCTTGATGCGCTCAATTTGCACCCGCCGTAGCCAGTCGGGTGACAGCGGCGGCACAAGGCCATCCGCCAGCCTTGCGACCTCCGGGATCGGGAAGGCACTGTCCAGCCGGTCCGGCGCACCGATACGCGCAAACGCGCGCGGCGCCTCGAGGTTGGCTCTGACCAGGCGCCCAAGCTCGTCCACCACGACGACGCCGTCCGCGCGCCCGAAACAACGCTCCATGCAACGTTCCACCAAACGAAGGCGGCGCTCGAGTGCGAGTTTGCCAAACCGGCTCTCGATACGCCCGGCCATTGAGACGATAAACGCCAGGCTATGCTGGCTGTAGGTTCGCGCGAGCCCCGAGACGTCGAGGACGCCGAGTACCGTGCCATCCAGCGGATCGCGGATCGTCGTGGCGGAGCACGTCCATCCCTTGATACCTGCGCAGAAATGCTCGGAGCCATGAATTTGCACGGGCTGCCGCGAAGCGATTGCGGTACCGATCGCGTTTGTGCCGCAACTGAACTCGTTCCAATTACAGCCCGGCATCAGCCGGACCTCGCCTGCCGGTTCGACGATGCGCGAATCTCCGGCCAATTCGAGGATCATGCCGTCCGGATCGGTAAGCAGCAAAATCGTCCCCGTCTGCGAAAGGAACTCCCGGGTCTGCTGGATCAGCGGATCGCAGATGCGCATCAAGCGTTCGTTTTTTGTGCGCAAGTCGAACAGCCTGCCTTCTTCCATCGGCGGCGGCGCGCACACGACACCGGGATTTACGTGGCCTTCCAGGCATCTCTGCCAGGAATCGTCGACGACGCCGCGCGGGATGCCGGTGCGCGACTTGCCGTCGAGAACCAGACGTTCCCAGGCCGACATGACGCTAGCGTCCCGATCCGGATCGGCAAGCCAATCCGTCCGCGTGCCCGTCTCGTGCATGGTGTCTCCTTGTGGGATGAGGTTACCCACGGACTGAAAGTCCGCCCCGGCAGCTGGCGTCTCCAGTTTTGCCAATGCTTGCGAAGCTCTATCGACCTCGCTGATACCAATGTTACTCCGTGCAAGGAAGACGGTCCCAAACGCGACCCGTGCAGTTCGAATCGCGCGACAGGCCACCGTTCGAATTCCGTTCTCGCCGGGCCAGGCGTTCGAAAATCGAACACTACCGCGATCGTCGCAAGGCATTGAATAAACAGTTGCGAAGATAAAACGTCAATCTAATCAGATATTTGGCGGTAAACGCCTGAACCCGGGGGTTGTGGCACGGTCCGTGCAGGTAACGAAACGAAACGGAGTGATTGAAGGAGCAGGAAATGAACGCCAGTGAGAGGTCGTTACGGTTGGTGGTCGAAAAGTGGTTCGCGCCGACTCTCGCGATGCCGGTTCGCGTAACCGGATTCGGTCGCACTGCTTCGAATCGGCGACGCTATGTACGCATCGAGGCAATCCGGCCAGCAGGCCTGCTTGTGATTTTTTTCTTCCGGCACGATGACGGATCCTGGAATGTCTTCCCACCCATTGCGGAGATGCCGGCAATGCGCGCTTGCCGGCTTGCGGCATGAACCTTTGTTGACATTGATGCGCGCGGACATCAAGCGGAACACCTTCACTTCCGATAGCTCAGAAGATTGACGTGTCGGAGATTGGCTGAAAACAAGGTTAGCGGAGATCATCATGTTTGACGACTCGAACCACCTGTCCCTCTCGTACTCATGGGGCTTGCTGAATCTGGACGAATGGACACGAGCCTGGTACAACCAGGCCCTCGCAGCGAAGTTTATCTGTCCGCCCTATCAACCCGAGAGCGGGACCATAAAGCGTCTTTGGGAGTACTTCAATGCCGGCCTGTCTCCCACCGAAGCCGCTCAGGCATACTTCGGCCGCAAACACTAGGGCGGGAATCAATTCACCAACTCATCCGCTCTGGAAAGAAACAGCTGCAGCACCGCAGAAGTATTCGACCTGCTGTAGCCGATCACGAGATCGACTGTTGGCGCCTCGCCTTCGAGCGGACGGCTCACCACCGACCACGGCAACAGGTTGTTCGCATACTCCGGCAGCAGCGCGAGCCCACGCGTGGACGCCACCAGCGACATCGCCATGGCAAGATTGTCGACCCCGTGTTCGGGCGTGACCTCAATCGCGTTCTCCCGCAGATACCGCAAGATGACCTGATTCAGCACCGTAGCCTTGTTCGTCGCCAGGATGAAGGGCTCGCCCTTGAAATCCTCAGGACGGATGCTGGTGCGTTCGGTCAAGGGGTGATCGCTCGGCATCAGCACGATGAGTTTCTCGCGGCTCACCACCCGATAGTCGAGATCGAATCCCGGTTCAGCGCGCAAAAACGCGAGGTCGAGCTTGCCGCGCGCCACCGCATCGGCCAGATCCGGCGAATAGTGGCTCGACACCGTCACATCGATCTTCGGCAATTCGTCGCGCAACACCTGCATTGCGCGTGGCAGCCACGTCATTTCCTGGCCCGTCAGAAAACCGAGTGCAAAGACCTGCTTGGTGGGTTGCGACGCACGCCGCGCCGCCTCGGTTGCGGCATCGACCTGGGACAGCGCGAGCCGCGCGTGGTCGAGAAACGCCTTGCCCGCCGCCGTTAGCTCGACCCCGCGCGCACTGCGACTGAACAGTTCGGCGCCGACCTCTTCCTCCAGATCGCGGATCTGACGGCTTAGCGACGGTTGCGAGGTGTACAACCGGCGTTCCGCCGCCACCGTCAGGCTACCGGTCTCGGCGACGGCAATGAAATACCGCAAATGGCGAAGCTCCATAGGCCCTCGGTGGCGGTCCATGCCTCATAGGCATGCCGGCCAGCCTACAAAGTCTTTTAACTTTCCGCAAGCCCTCAGTAGATTACCCATCAGGCGGAGACCCGGCAGCAGCCCGTTCACCGCAACGGCCCGGTATCGGCTCGGCCCCATGCCTACCATCTATACCGCTGAGGAATTGAAAATGGACCACTCTCCTGTGGTGATCAGCGGTTAGCACTGGAACGCCAGGAATCTGACCATGAACCCTCTCAGCGGCAAAACCGCGCTCGTCACGGGTGCCTCACGTGGAATTGGCCGCGCCAGCGCG
>JBEKNG010000740.1:0-3407 GCA_049523075.1 Paraburkholderia sp. | reverse complement strand
AGCAGGTCGAGCACCATCGCGCCGCCGATCATCAAGGCCGCAGTCATGGCCGTCAGGCGCCACATGTTACGGCGCAGCTGGGCAGCTTCTTGAACCCGGTAGACGAAGGCGGGTGCGATGGTTTGCGCGAGCATCAGCGCGAGCGTGATCCAGTTCTCGTTCAACTGCTGCGCGGCGGAATAACGGCCCAGATCGGCGAACGGAATGGCGCGTTCCAGCATTAGCCGGTCGAGCTTTAGAAACAGGTACATGCAGATCAGGCCGAGCCAGAACACCGTGCCGGCCGTGGCGAAGTGCCTGAAGAGCGAACGGTCGACGTGCCAGCCGAGCCTGCCGCCATGCCGCCGGATGTAATACACGAGCAGTACGGCACCAATCGCCGCCGACTCCAGCGCCCACAGCCAGCCGAAGCGCGAGGGCGTGGTCGCTGCCCGCACCAGCAGATACACGAGCCCGGCCTTCACGACCGCAGTGCTCATACTGGTGAGCAATTGCGGCTTGCTATAGGTCATGCTTTGCAGCCACGAATTGATCACGCCCACGAACGGCTCGCGAAACAGCATCGTCACCGCGAGTCCGGCTAGCATCGCGCCAACGAGCGGATCGGTGAGCCCGGCGGCAATGCCGATCCATGTGAGCAAAAGCGCGCCGGTCGAGACCGACAGGCGCAGCGCAAAGGCGCTGCCGAGGACGGTGCCCAGTTGCTCAGGCGGCCGCTTGACGATAGTCGGCACGAGGATTTCGGCGCCGCATACCCAGGTGATGGGCGAGAGCACCAGCAGCAGCGTATTGGCGTACTGCCATTTGCCGAAGGTATCCGGCCCGAAGTAGCGCGCCAGCATGCCGCTAATGACGATCGCCACGGCGATCTGCGTGACCCGTTCCAGCCCGAGCCAGACGATATTCGCAAATGCCCGCGTCACGTCGGGATTGGCGAAGCGAGCGGATAAGCGTTTGAGCGTCAGCATCCGCCGCCTGCCCGCATAGCCCGATGCGACACGGCTGTCGGTGCGATTGCCCACCTGGCCGTCTGGAGCGGCAACTTTGCAATTGGAGGGCGTCTAAGCATTAGAATAGTCGTCTGTAAGGCGTGTCTGAAAAGCGCAATTATAAGTTGGAACCGGAGCGCCTCCGGCAAGGGCGCAGCGCGATGACCACTCATGACGCGGAACACCCCATCAGGTGCCAGTCAACTTTTCCAATGCACGCAAGTGAGCCAACCATGATCTCCAAATCTATCTTCAAGGCGTATGACATTCGTGGCGTGATCGGCAAGACACTCGACGCTGATACTGCCCGTCTGATCGGCCGCGCGTTCGGCAGTGAAGTGCGTGCACAAGGCGGCGACGCCGTCGTGGTGGCCCGTGACGGGCGCCTGTCGGGCCCAGAACTGATCGCAGCGCTGTCCGATGGCCTGCGCTCGGCGGGCGTCGACGTGGTCAACGTCGGCATGGTGCCGACCCCGGTAGGCTACTTCGCCGCGAGCGTGCCGCTCAAGCTGGCAGGTGGCGAGCGCCGTGTCGACTCGTGCATCGTCGTGACGGGCAGCCACAATCCGCCGGACTACAACGGCTTCAAGATGGTGCTGCGCGGTGCTGCTATCTACGGCGAGCAGATCCTGGCGCTGCATCAGCGCATCGTCGACGATAACTTCGCCAGCGGCAGCGGCAGCTATACGGACTACGACATCGCCGACGCGTACCTCGATCGTATCGTCAGCGACATCAAGCTCGTGCGGCCGCTGAAGATCGTCGTGGACACTGGCAACGGCGTGGCGGGTGGCCTCGCTCCGGAGCTGTTCAGGAAGCTCGGTTGCGAACTCGTCGAGTTGTTCACGGAAATCGACGGTAACTTCCCGAATCACCATCCGGACCCGGCTCACCCGGAAAACCTCCAGGACGTGATCAAAGCGTTGAAGGAGACGGACGCCGAAATCGGCTTCGCGTTCGACGGCGACGGCGATCGCCTCGGCGTCGTCACCAAGGATGGGCAGATCATCTATCCGGACCGTCAGTTGATGCTGTTCGCCGAAGAAGTGCTCTCACGCAACAAGGGCGCGCAGATCATCTATGACGTCAAGTGCACGCGCAATCTGGCGAAGTGGGTGAAAGACAAGGGCGGCGAGCCGCTGATGTGGAAGACCGGGCACTCGCTGGTGAAAGCCAAGCTGCGCGAAACCGGCGCGCCGCTGGCGGGCGAAATGAGCGGCCACGTGTTTTTCAAGGACCGCTGGTACGGTTTCGACGACGGCCTGTACACGGGCGCGCGTCTGCTGGAAATCCTCGCGCGTGTGGCCGACCCGAGCGCACTGCTGAATTCGCTGCCTAATTCGCATTCCACGCCCGAACTGCAATTGAAGCTCGAAGAAGGCGAGAACTTCGAACTGATCGCGCGTCTGCAGAAGAGCGCGCAGTTCACTGGCGCCGATGACGTCGTGAAGATCGACGGCCTGCGCGTCGAGTATCCGGACGGCTTCGGTCTGGCACGTTCGTCGAACACCACGCCGGTGGTTGTGATGCGCTTCGAGGCGGACAACGACGCCGCGCTCTTGCGTATTCAGGAAGACTTCCGCCGCGTGATTCTGGCCGAGAAGCCGGACGCCAAACTGCCGTTCTGACCGCTTGTCCATGCAAGGCGCATAAAGTGCGCCTCCTCAGACCGAAGAACGCCGGCCCGATGCCGGCGTTTTTTATGGCGGCTGCCGTCGAAGGATGTTTAACGCCCTGCATTCAATCGCGTCCCCTCCGCGAGTCCGGACCATTGGCGTTGACAGTACGTTTCCATTTTGCCGAGCGGGTGCCCGCATAATTACAAATTACTTTCAGTAATAATTCGAAACGATTTAGTCAGCCCGCATGAATTCCTTACGATTGAAATGTTCTGAAACATATGAAATGATAGTGATTCTCATTAACAACTAACGCCAGCCCACCGTTTCCTTCCCGTCAACTGGAAGGGCGGCTAGCCAGCCGCCGCTTCCTTTGTCATACAAACGCTGCCGTCGTGGCATGCGGTTTTGACAAAGGACCTTCCACTGACGAGATTCCTATGTTTAATAAAACGCCGCCGGCAACAGCGCTGGCGCTAGCTTTGGCCGTTCCTTTTACCGCGCCGGCGTTCGCGCAGACCGCTTCGTCGACGCCTTCGCAAGGCACCACGCAGGCCACGCCTGCGGGTGGGCCGTCCAATGAGTCTGCTGGCGCGTCTCCCAGCGCGTCGTCGACTAACGGCACGCTTCCGACGATTGCCGTGTCAAGCCAGGCCGACCAGCAGGATTTCCAGGCGCAGCGCTCCACCGTAGGTGCGAAAACACCGACTGCCTTACGCGACATTCCCCAAACGGTCACGGTCATCAACAAGGCCGTGCTGCAGTCGCAAGGCGCGACGTCGTTGCAGGACGCGTTGCG
>JBEKNG010000739.1:0-3408 GCA_049523075.1 Paraburkholderia sp. | reverse complement strand
TTGAGCTAGCGCCGAACGGTGACACGCCCGTGAGCCTGTTTTAGTTCTGGCTCTGATTCTGGCTTTGACTTTGACCCTGCACCTGCACCTGCAGCACGCTGAGCTCGACCGTCAGCGTCTCCGCCCCCTGCCCCGAGCGCACGCCGGACACGGGCATCGCATCGCGGTAATCCAGGCCGGTTGCCATGCGCACATAGCGCTCGTCCGGGCAATTGTCGTTGGCTGCATCGAAGCCGACCCAGCCCAGCCCGTCGATATGCGCCTCGGCCCAGGCGTGGCTGGCATTCTGCTGCGCGATATCATCCATCAGCAGATAGCCCGAAATGTAGCGAGCCGGCACGCCTAGCCGGCGCGCCGCGGCGATGAACGCATGAGTGTGATCCTGGCAGACGCCAGAACCGTCGCGCAAGGCCGTCTCCGCATCCGTACCGACCCCGGTGCTACCAGGTTTGTAGGCAATCATACTGTGGACCGCATTCATCAGGCGGTGCAGCGAGTCCAGTTGTCCGCTGCCCGCGCGCACGCTCTCGGCGAGTGCCTGCACGCGCTCGCCCGGCTGGGTGAGCAGGGTTTCCCGTTCGTAGATCCAGGGCGGAGTCATATCGCTGGCGGCGCCGTAGATGCCGGCCATGTCCACGGTCTCCACCGTTCCGGCCGCGACGATGACAATCTCGCGCTTGTTGCGTTCATGACGCACGAGGTCGGCGCGATTGCCGAAGCCGTCGGTCCAGCTCGTGTCCGGCTCGACCCCATCGACCGTCACGCGCCACTCGAGCACGTTCTGCCCGGGGCCAGACTGGGGACGCAGCCGCAGGCGCTGCAATGCATAAGGTACCGGTTGCTCGTACTGATAGTGGGACGTGTGACGAATCGCGATACGCATGGCCATACTCAATCGAAGTTGTAGGTCTCGGCGATTTCAAAACCAAGCCGGTAGTTCTGCGCGATGAAGCCGGTGAGAAACTCGTGCAGGCCATGGGAAAAGATCTGCTTGACTGAATTGTCTCCCAGCGTGGCGAGTGTCTTGTCCGCGGTCTTCTGGCAGTCGTGGGTCACGCCGTAGTCCTGCGCCAGATAGCGCAGGTTCTCGACAATGTTCAGATAGCAGAAGTGGAGCGAACGCGGCATGCGTCCGTTGAGGATCAGGTAGTCGGCAATGTTAACTGGCTTGTATTGCACATCGTAGACCCAGCGGTAAGAACGGTGCGCGTCGACCGAGCGCAGGATCGACTCCCATTGATAGTTGTCGAGCGTCGTACCGACATACGACAGCGAGGGCAGCAGCAGATGATATTTGACGTCGAGAATGCGCGCCGTATTGTCGGCCCGTTCGATGAAAGTGCCGATGCGGGAAAAATTGAAAATCTCGTTTCTGAGCATGGTGCCGTGAAACGCGCCACGAATCTGCGCGGATTCGCGCTTGATACGATCGAGCACGGCCGGCAGATCGCTCGACGGCACCGGCGCGGCGAGCACCCGCCTGATCCCCATCCAGGCTTCGTTCACGCTCTCCCATGTCTCGCGGGTCAGCGCCGTGCGCACCATGCGTGCGTTTGAGCGCGCCGCTTCGAAGCACGACAGCACACTCGACGGGTTGTCGGTGTCGCGCAGCAGATAGTCGGGGACCGTGTCGGCTGTGCAGGCGTCGTGCTTCTGCTTAAAGCCCGCTTCCGTGCCGGATGTCACCAACACCGACGACCACGTCGCCGGTGCATCGGTGCTTCGTGTCAGCGCCATGCGCAGTCCCGCATCGACCACCCGTGCGATGTTTTCCGCGCGCTCGATATAGCGGTGCATCCAGTAGAGCCCGCTTGCTGTGCGTCCAAGAAGCATGTGCTGTCCTAATCCAGTTTCTGTTTTGCCCGCTGTTTTGCCGCTTGTTTGCTTGCCTGTTGCCTCAGTCGGCCAGCACCCACGTATCCTTGGTGCCCCCGCCCTGGCTTGAATTGACCACCAGCGAACCTTCCTTCAGCGCCACCCGCGTCAAGCCACCCGGCGTAATGCGAATCTGGTCCGAAACGAGCACGAAGGGCCGCAGATCCACGTGACGTGGCGCAAGCCCTTTCTCGGTCAGGATAGGCGTGGTCGACAGGGCCAGTGTCGGCTGCGCGATGTAGTTGCCCGGACGCGCACGCAACTTGGCGGCGAAGTCCTCGCATTCCTTCTTCGAGGCCGCAGGTCCGACCAGCATGCCGTAGCCGCCGGAGCCGTGCACTTCCTTCACCACCAGTTCCTCGAGATGGTCCAGCACGTATTTCAGGCTGCCCGGCTCGGAACAGCGCCAGGTGGGCACGTTTTCCAGAATCGACTTGCGGCCCGTATAGAACTCGACGATCTCAGGCATATACGAATAGATCGCCTTGTCGTCGGCAATGCCGGTGCCGGGCGCATTGGCAATCGTGATGTTGCCGGCGCGGTAGACGTCCATGATGCCAGGAACGCCCAGCACGGAATCGCTGCGGAACGTCATCGGATCGAGGTAGGCGTCATCCAGACGCCGGTACAGCACATCGATCGCGCGGAATCCTTCGGTGGTCCGCATCGCCACATGACCGTCGACCACCTGCAGATCGCTGCCTTCGACCAGATGAACGCCCATCTGATCGGCCAGAAACGCATGCTCGTAGTACGCGGAGTTGTGAATGCCGGGCGTCAGCACCGCGATGGTCGGATTGTCATGGTTGCCACCAGGCGGGCAGACGGCCGCGAGCGACTGGCGCAGCAACTCGGGATACGCTTCGACTGGCCGCACCTTGACCTGCTGAAATAGCTCGGGAAAGAGCTTCATCATCGTCTCGCGGTTCTCCAGCATGTAGGAGACACCGGAGGGGGTGCGCGCATTGTCCTCGAGCACGTAGAACTGGTTCTCTGCAGTCCGTACGATATCGACGCCGATGATATGCGTATAGACGTTGCCCGGCGGACGAAAGCCGATCATCTCAGGCAGAAACGCCTCGTTCTGCGCGATCAGCTGCTTCGGGATGCGGCCCGCACGCACGATCTCCTGACGGTGATAGATATCGTCAAGGAAGGCGTTGAGCGCCATCACGCGCTGCTCGATGCCTTGCGACAGGCGCGTCCATTCCGGCCCGGAGATGATGCGCGGGATGATGTCGAACGGAATCAGGCGCTCGGCCGCCTCCTCCTCCCCATAAACGGCGAACGTAATGCCGGTCTTGCGAAACACGCTTTCCGCGTCCTGCGCCTTTTGCGCAAGGTTCGCAGGGTGCTGTGTATCGAGCCATTGCTTGAGCCGTTCATACGGCGCGCGCACTCCGGCTGCGCAGAGCATCTCATCGAATGGCGTCACTTCAGTTCTCCGTCGTTGTCGCAGGTGTTGCGGGTGTTGCTGTGGTTGCTTTCATGGTTATTGCAGGTTGCCCGTAGCAACCGTCCACGAGCCATTAG
>JBEKNG010000738.1:0-3408 GCA_049523075.1 Paraburkholderia sp. | reverse complement strand
AGATTCGCGAGTCCTCGCCCTGCTGGGTTTGCTGATCCAGCGCACGCGCACGCCCGAAGGTCTTGCTGGTGTCGTCGCACTGGCGGTGCCCGGCGTCGAGGTGCGCGTCGACGAGTTCTACCCGACGCTGAAGGGCGCGGGCAAGCCGCAGCCGCTGACTTCGACCGGCAGCGCCAGGCGTGTACCACACGAGGGCAAACGCAGAGGCTTCGCTAGCGGCTACGTGTTGGGGGATCGCCTTGAGTATCGCAGCCGGGCGGCGCGCGTGACGTTACGGCCAGCGAGCGCCGACCAGGCCCACGACCTGTTGCCCGGTGCATGGTTGCATCGTGAGCTGATGGCATTTATTCGCCTGTACGTCGGCACGAAGGCAGACGTGTTCCTGCGTATGGAAGTGTCGTCAAAGCTCGTGCCTGTACCTAGGCTCGGCTCGACGTTGCCGGCGTCAGCTGCGCCGGCCGGACCGGCGCCGCGTCTGTCGTGGACCACTGTGCTGCCCTCAGACGACGAGCGCCTCATCACGATCCCGCTCGGCTCCTACGAAGTATTTTCTGCGCCAGGACCGAACCCGTTCCTCGCGCCGCTTGCCTGATTCTGGAGTCTCCATGTCTATCCGTTTAACACCGACCGTTCTTGCATCCAGCCTGCTGCTGTCGGGCTGCGGCGCCTGGCAGTCCGTCTCAGACACCACCTCGAGCGCGTATCACGCAGTGTTCTTCAAACAGATCAAGGTGTTCAACGTCGACCTCACAGCTCGCGCGTCGGTCAATCCCGACGAGGCGCAACGGTCGACGTCGGTCGCGGTGCGTGTGTACCAGCTCAAGGACCGCAAGCTTTTCGATGGTGCGTCGTATGACGATTTGCTGAAGAGCGACAAGACTGTGCTTGCGCAGGACCTGCAGGGGAGTCTCGCTACGGTCGTGAACCCTGGCGCGTCCGCAAGCCTGTCGCAACCGATGCAGGCCGACACGGAATACGTGGCCGTTGTGGCGTTCTACCGCGATCCGGATTCGAATGGTGCATGGCGTCGCGTGATTCCGAAGAAAAAGCTCTCCGCCGATGGACCGCTCAAACTGGAACTTCTCGCGAACAAACTGGCCAGTCCCGGCGACACACCAGGCGTCAAGGTGGATCAATGACAGGCATTTATCGTCCACTGGGCAACGCCGCTGATAACAGACGCTTACGGTCAATGCCCCAGGCGCATGAACCAAAAGCGGTATTTAAACAAAAAAAGCCCGCGCAGCGCGGGCCTAAAGTACTCGGAGTTTCGCAATCAAGTCACATCGCGAGCCGCAACCCTATCGCGCGAATGTGAAGGCACCGTGAAAGCTCACAAATCAAAGAACACAGTTTCCTGTTCGCCTTGCATGCGAATATCAAACCGATAAACCGTCTTACTCGTCCCAGGCTCACGCCGCGCAATCAACGTAGCCCGCCGTTCCGCGGGCACTAAACCCAGCACCGCATCACGCTCATTCGCCGCAGCCTCATCATCAAAGTAAATCCGCGTGAACGTATGCAACAACATCCCGCGCATCGTCACGATCACATTCAGATGCGGCGCTTCATCTGCAGACGCCCGCCCAGGCTTAATCGTCTCAACAATAAACCGCTTCTGCGGATCAGTCCCGGTGCCAACCCGTGCAAATCCACGAAACCCGCTGGCTTCAACTTCCGCCCGCGAAGCCGGATAACGCCCTTGGCTATCCACCTGCGACACCTCGATCATCGCATCACCAATTACGTTGCCGTCGCCATCGAACACCTGACCGACAATCGAAATATGCTCGCCAGCCGCTTCATAATCAGCAACTGAAGCAGTAAAGAGACTCTTCAAATCAAAGTTGTACTGCTCAGGACACAGCCCATACGCGAAGTACGGTCCAACCGTTTGCGAAGGCGTTTGTTTGAGTGCGGTCATGGCTTAGCGCTCCGTCGGAGTTTCGTTCGGGCCGCGCAGCACGATGTCGAAATCGTAGCCGAGCGCGTAGGCTTCCTGCGTCGTATCCAGCGAGAAACGCGACACGAGGCGCTCGCGTGCATGCTCAGGCGTGCCCTGGAAAATCGGATCGAAAGCCAACAGCGGATCGCCAGGGAAATACATCTGCGTCACGAGTCGCGAGCCGAAGTGATCACCGAACAGCGAGAAGTGGATGTGATTCGGACGCCATGCATTCGGATGATTGCCCCACGGATACGCGCCCGGCTTGATCGTCAGAAAACGATACCGGCCATCGTTATCGGTCAGGCAACGACCAGCACCGAGAAAGTTCGGATCCAGCGGCGCATCGTGCTGGTCGGCCTTATGAACATAGCGACCGGCCGCGTTGGCTTGCCAGATTTCAACCAGGGTGTTGCGCACCGGGCGGCCGCCCTCGTCGAGCACGCGACCCGTCACGATAATGCGCTCGCCCAGCGGCTCGCCATTGCGTGCGGCGTTGCGCGTCAGATCGTGGTCGAGCGCGCCGAGGTCTTCGGCGCCATACACCGGTACGCGCTGGTCACGCAGCTTTTCCTTCAGCGGAATTAGCGGACGCGTCGGGCCGCGCTTCACGGACGAACCGTAGCCGGGATAAACGTAAGCGGGATGCGACTCGAAATCGCGCGGAGTAAGAATGGACTTGTCCATGCGGTGTCTCCTGGGATGAATTTTGGAATAGCAGGGATGTAAGGACTTTAGCCAATCCAAGAAGTTATGAAAAATGACGTTTTCTCGTCTTTCGTATAACCTCTCGTTATGCAACGAAGCCTCGCGGACAGCCGCGTCAAATTCCGTCATCTGCAGTGTTTTCTGGCCGTCGCGCAGTTCGGTGGGGTCCAGAAGGCGGCGGAGGGTCTGTCCATTACGCAGCCGGCCGTCTCCAAGACCGTAGCCGAGCTGGAGGCGATTCTCGGCGTCAGGCTGTTCGAGCGGGGCCGCCACGGGGCGGTGACCACGCGCGAGGGCCAGCTCTTCATGCCGCATGCCAGCGCCTGTGTCAGCGCGCTGCGGCAAGGCGTCGATCTGCTGGCGCGGGCGGAAGGCGCGGCCTCGGCCACGCTGGAGATCGGCATTTTGCCCACCGTCGCGAGCGCGCTGGTGCCGCCGGTGCTCAAGCTGTTCGCCGTCCAGTGGCCGCGCGTGATCGTGCGTCTCGCAACGGGGGCGAACTCGGAATTGCTGGAGCGCCTGAAGGCGGGAAGTATCGAATTCGCTGTGGGGCGTCTGGCCGACCCGGAGCGCATGGTCGGACTCAGCTTCGAGCAGCTATTCAACGAGCCGCTGATTGCCGTGGTGCGTGCCGGGCATCCTCTCACGGGGAGCGCGGGGCTGCCTGCCGCGTTGCTCGAAGGATTTACGGTGGTCGTGCCGCCGTTCGGCACCCTTATCCGGCACTCTGCTGATAGTTTGCTGGCGGCATGGGG
>JBEKNG010000737.1:0-3417 GCA_049523075.1 Paraburkholderia sp. | reverse complement strand
CGAGCACGCCCAGCTCGCTTTTCACGAGCTCCGAGTAGTCCAGATACGGCGAGCGCAACAGGCGCGGCTGCGCGAGTTCGGCCAGCAGCACGCGTAGCTTGTCGGCTTCGGGCAGCGCGGCGTAATCCTCTTCGACACCGGCGCGCTTGAGCAATTCGGCGATCACCGCTTCGTGGATGTCCGAGCTTTGCCGCAAGTCGATGCTGGCGAGGTGAAAGCCGAACACTTCGGCGGCACGCGCGAGTGGCGACAGACGCGGGCTCGCCAGCGACGCGCCGTGGTGCTCGGCGAGCGAATCGATCAGCACATGCAGATCGCGCGCGAACGCGTCGGCGTTCTCGTAGGGCTGTGCGCGCAACGGTGCCGCGCCGCGGCCGGCGCTGCGCAACGGCACTGCGCCTTCACCGAGCCGCACACGCGAGCTTGCTGCAAGCCGTGTATAGATGCCGATCAGCGCACGGCGATACGGTTCATCGACGCGGTGCAGCGACTGATCCGGCGACGCGGCGGCCAGTTCCTTGACCGCCTCGCTCGCTCCGGTCAGCAGGTTCGACACCGACAGCTCGGCGCCGAGCTTGTGCACCTGTTCCAGGTAATGTTCGAAGATCACTGCGGCCTGGCGCGTGATTGCTTCTTCGAGCGTTGCGGCGGTGACGTTCGGATTGCCGTCGCGATCGCCGCCAATCCAGCTCCCCATCTGGAAGAACGCCGGCAGCCGGGCATCGAGACCGTGCTCGGCGAGCGCCGCTTCGATATCCGCGTACAGCGCGGGGATTTCTTCGAGGAAGGTCGCGCGGTAGTACGACAGCGCGTTCTCGATTTCGTCGGCCACCGTCAGGCGTGCATCGCGCAGCATCCGCGTTTGCCACAGCGAGGTGACGCGGGCGCGCAGCATGGCTTCGTTGTGGGCGCGCTCGCGTTCGGTCTGCGGCTGGTCGCGCTCCGCGAGCAGGCGGGCGATGTCGTGCTGTGCATCCAGAATGCTCTTGCGCTGCACTTCGGTCGGGTGCGCGGTGAGCACCGGGACGATCAGCGCGTCGTTGAAGAATTGCTGCAGGACGGGCGTGGCGGCGGCGTTGGCTTCCATCAGCCGTTCGAGCGCGTAGGCGATGGTGCCGGACTGCGCGGCCGAACCGGCCAGCGCATGGATGCGGTGGCGGCGGTTGCGATGACGGTCTTCAGCGATGTTCGCAAGATGCGAGAAATAGCTGAACGCCCGCACGACGCTCACAGTCTGCTCGGGGCTCAGCGAGCGTAGCTTCCTGTCGAGCGTCTGCGCGGCGCTGCTGTCATCTTCGCGGCGAAACCGCACAGCGGTCTGGCGGATCGTCTCGACCACGTCGAACACCGCGTCGCCTTCCTGCTCGCGCACCACGTCGCCGAGCAGCCGTCCCAGATAGCGGATGTCGTTGGAAAGCGGTTGGTCCTTATCCGCGCGGGCGCTGCCGGCGCGCGGGCTGGACGTTGCGTCCGCTGCACCTCGCCGCGTCCGCAGTGTTGCCTCCCCGAGGAGGTCGGCCTCGCGCCCAACTGACGTGGCACTGGCCTCGGAGTTATTGCGGCCCACAGAGTGAGGCTGTGTCAGCGGTGCAGGTTTAAACGGCGTCATGCCTGGTTTCCTGAAGGGGGTACGAACTGTGGACGGATCAGATAAATGCTGCTTTGCCGACGCCTTTGCGTCTACCGCCACATAGTAGAGCACACGTGTGCATAATATGCAACCCTTGCCGCTTTATGGTTGGTGTTGGGTGCGTTGCCATGAATGTCTGTCACGCGGTACAACCACACCGCACAGCTGACCACATCGGGCGGGAAGTGATAGCCCGGACAAGGCAGAGTTTTTGTAGGTGTCAGGCGTGTTGGCCGGAATCCAGGGCGCCTGCGTCATTCAAGTTGTGGATCACGCTACCTCTATATGGCTGCGTCCATGCAGAGAGGCTTCGTTAGTGGGGCGCCTTGTGTTCTCTCCAGCCTGGCTTGACCTCGGTGTTGCCTGAAAGTATTCAGCCAGGAAGTCAACGAACGTTCGAACTTTTGCAGGCAGGTGCTGCCTGCTTGGATATACGACATGCAGGGCTAAAGGAGGCAAGGCATGATCTGGCAGCAGTAATTCGAGCCGCCCGTCGTCAATGTCCCGGCTCACTGGGGATGATGGCATGAAACCCACGCCCATTTCCGCTAGCGTGGCCTGGCGCAGCGTGATGTGCCAACTGCCCAAGGTAGGATGGTACGCCGTGGCGCGCAAGGTAGCCGGGGGCTGCACACACCATTAGTGTTGTGCTGACGAGCGGTCGCGCTATCAGGGTCGATGAAGTGCAGACGCTGGACGCGGGAACGATACCGAGATCGTAACCATGGGAAATCAGGTCGAAATTCTGGTTGGTGAGCATCAACTCGGGGACTACTTTCGGATACCGTTGGCGATAAATCCGTAGTGCAGGCGTTAGTCTGCGCTGCGCGAAGACTACTGGGGCGACGATGCGCAATGTGCCGGTCGGCACGGAAGAACTGTCCGCGACCAATTCCTGTGCGTTTTCCACCTGTTCGACAATTTTCCGGGCCCGCTCGTAGTAGAGTTGCCCGGATTCAGTCAGCGAGACACTGCGGGTCGTGCGATTGAGCAGCCGGGCACACAGGTGACTTTCGAGTTCGGCAATGCGCCGGGTTACGATTGCTTTCGAGATGTCGAGTTCCATGGCCGCGCGGGTAAAACTGCCGAGACCGGCAACCCGGATAAAGACTCGCATCGATTCCAGATGATCCATGGCTTACTCTTCCTATCGTAGGGATATCTGAGGCTCTGGGGCTCCAGTCGCCCCTGCCGTGTTCTTGACAAGGCAGGGGTAGATGTTGCAACACATGTTCAATGTGCGCCGGCTGCATCTGCACCGCCCCCACCACCCTTCGCCGGCCGGGTGAGCCAGATGAGCGGAATAATCACAATGAAAATGATCGCGGAGACATAGAAAATGTCGTTCAGACCCATCATCGCGGCTTGCGTATTCACCGTGAAATCGAACAGGGCGTACGCTGATTGAGGATTCAGGTGTAAGAGCGTTTGGGTGGAATCGACCTGCGCATTGAACAGCAGATTGTTAATGCTGGCGCTCTCCGTGAGTTGCGCGTGATGCAGAATCGTGCGGTTGTTCCACACAGTGTTGGCCACGGATGTGCCCACTGCCCCGCAGAAAATTCGTGCGAAGCTCGACAGCCCGGCCGCTGCCGGAATGCGGTGCGGCGGTTGACCGCCCAGGATGATTGCGGTGAGCGGCACGAAGAAGAGTGCCATCGGGATGCCCTGCAGTAGCGTGGGAAGAACAAGATGGAAGGTGTCGATGTCGACCACGTACTTCGAACGCATATAGAACACAATCGCGAAACCGACGAACGCGAGCGTCGCGATGATACGTGCGTCAG
>JBEKNG010000736.1:0-3418 GCA_049523075.1 Paraburkholderia sp. | reverse complement strand
TTCTCTTGCCGAGAAGCCGCAGTCGAGCAATACGCGCGTGGTAGTCGCGCCGCTTTGCACCTCAACGAGCAAAGCATTGCCTTCACTGCCGCTTCCGAGGCTGGCGAACCTCACAGTCCGCCTTAGTTCAACTGCGCGTGCAACAGCGAGACGATGTGCTGTGCATCCGACGAGGTATCCACCTGCCCGTTGGCATCGACCACCGCCACCTGGGTCTGCGTATCACCGTTCGGACGCACGTTCACGAGGAACTCCTGCGCCGGCTTCTTCGACTTGCCGCTGTAGAACAGCTTGCCGAACAGGCCTTCCTTCTTCAGTTCCTGCATCGAATCTGCGTAACGCACGTAGTAAATGCCCTTTTCGCGATCGCGGTTGTCGACTGCGAAGTTCGTGCGGTCGAGCGCGAGGCCTACACGCAGCCAGGCACGGTCGAACGATTCCTGCAGGTCGAGCGTGGCGCCGCCGCCGGCGGCCATATCGACCGTGACCGGTGCAGTAGCCGGACGGGCGTCAGTGATCAGTTGCTTCGACTGTGCGTCGGTCAGGCCGAATTTCTGCATTAGCTTCGCAAGGAACAGCGCTTCCAGCGCCGGATCGCGCGGACGCTCCACCCAGCGCGACGAGGTCTTATCCTGGCCGGTCAGCATTTCTTCCATCGCGCTATGCGTGATCGAAATGTCGGTTACGTCGTTCGAACCACGCGAGACCAAAGTACGGAAACTGTCGCGAGTGCCGGACGAGTAAGCGAAATCGATCACCTTGCCGACCGTGCGGCGGAACCAGTCATCCGGAATATTGGCGCGGTTCTCGGCCCAGTCGGTGGTCATGATGCCGGTGGTCGGCGTGTCGGTCTTCAGAGCGAAGCCGTTTTCCTGCCAGAATTCCTGCAACTGGGGCCACAGCTGCTCAGGGGTGCGGCCGTCAACCACCAGCCAGCGGTGGTCGCCGTCGCGTTCGATGTGCATGCCGAGCGGATCTTGCGCATTCGGCACACCTTCGGTCGCATTGCCGGCGGCCGTCACCGCGCGCGTCGGCGCGCCGCCCAAGGCCAGGTTGGTCGGCGGTGCCACGTACGTCTGCTGGGTCGGCGTCGCCTGCAGGTCGCTCGGAACATTGAGCGGCGGCGCGGTTCCCGCGCCCTTGTAGTTGACGCGATCGGAGGCAAACCAGTCGTTCAGCGTGTCACAGCCGGCGAGCGTCACCAGGGCAAGCGCCAGCGCCGCCATGCGGGTTGCGTGGAGGGAAAGTGCGGAACGTTTCATGAGGTCCTTCGTGAAGCTGGAACGCGGTGCCTGGTTCAATGCCGGGAACGCGGGCGATATCGACGTCGGTTAAGGAAATGCCGGTGACGGGCTTGGTCAGTGCTGAAACCACTCAGCCGAGCAGGCCCGCTTCGCGCAGCGCCGCACGCACCACTTCGTGGTAACGCGCATCGAGCGGGGTGAGCGGCAGGCGGATACCGCCTTGCACGCGCCCCAGTTGCTGCAATGCCCACTTCGCAGGAATCGGGTTCGATTCGATGAAGAGGTTCTTGTGCAGCGACAGGAGTTTCAAGTGAATCTCACGCGCAGTTTTCGCGTCGGCCGCCAACGCGGCCTTACACAACTCGCTCATGTCGCGCGGCGCAATGTTCGCGGTCACCGAAATATTGCCGTGGCCGCCCAGCAGCATCAAGGCGATCGCCGTTGGATCGTCACCGCTGTAAATGCCGAAGTGCGCGGGTGCCGATTTGATCAGGTGCGCCGCGCGGTCTATGTTGCCCGTCGCTTCCTTCACACCCACGATGCCCGGCACCTGCGCGCAGCGCAGGATCGTTTCGTTAGACATATCCGCGACGGTACGGCCAGGGACGTTATACAGGATCACCGGCAGGTCAACCGTTTCCGCGATCTTGGCGAAATGGCGGTAGATGCCTTCCTGGGTCGGCTTGTTGTAGTACGGCACCACTTGCAAGGTCGCATCCGCACCGACTTGCCTCGCCTGCTGGGTCAGTTCGATCGCCTCGGTGGTGGAGTTGCCGCCCGAGCCGGCGATCACCGGAATCCGGCCTGCCGTGTGTTCCACAGCAGTCTTGACCATCAGCACATGCTCTTCCACCGACAACGTAGCCGATTCGCCGCTCGTGCCGACCACGACGAGTGCGTTCGTACCCTCTTCGATATGCCAGTCGATCAGTTTGCGGAACGACGGCAGATCGAGGCTGCCGTCTTCGAGCATCGGGGTGATGATGGCGGGAATGCTGCCGCGAATCTGAGGACCGTCGCTGAGGTTGCCGCTGTGAGTGCCGTTAGTCATGAAACGCCATGAATTTAATCAGTAAACCGCGATTGTAGCGGATTAGCCAGCCAGTTCGTAACAAGGCGGGGGTAGCCCCTGGGTGTCGCCCTGCCTGTCAGTCTGTGTGCCATCGAAGGCTGGCTCCGCCTCCAGAACTGCGCAGATCCGCTGGACGTAAGCCGGACGCGGCTGCGCGAGAAAACCATCTTGAAATGCGACCACCCGCAGGCGCGGACGGACGGTGTCGAGCAGCTCGCCCGGCGTGAGCAGGAACGCCGGGTTGGAGGGCTTGCCGACGGTCTGGTTGCCCTGCGCGAAGGTCTCGTAAATCAGCACACCGCCGGGCGCGAGCGCCTCGAGCAGGTGTGGGAACAGCGGGCGATGCAGGTAGTTCGTCACCACGACCGCGGCGAATTTCGCGCCGTCAGGCAGTGGCCAGGGCGCGCCTTCGAGATCCGCCGTAAGCACGGTAATCAGGGGCTCGTCCTGCATGGCGGCCAGCGCTGCCGCATCGCGATCGAGCGCGGTCACCGGATGACCATGGCCGGCGAACCAGCGTGCATGCCGCCCGGCCCCCGCTGCGACATCGAGCACGGCGCCGCCGGGCGCCACGAGGTGCGCCCAGTGACTCACCCAGCGCGACGGCTCGCCGAGCGGCGCGTGAGTAGCGGTGAAAGCGGGTTCGCTCATGGCCTGCGGAATGCGCTTCGCGCGTTAGGTGCCAGACGCCTCAGGTGCGCCAACGGCGTCAATTGTACGAGAGGCCCATCGCCTCACGCACATCGCGCATCGTTTCGGTGGCGAACCTGCGGGCCTTGTCGCAGCCATCGGCGACGATCGCGCGCAACAGCGACGGATCGTCCATGTACTTCTGCGCGCGCTCGAGCATCGGCTGCTGTTCGCGCAGGATCCCTTCGATCACCGGCTGCTTGCAGTCCAGACAGCCGATCCCGGCCGAGCGACAGCCCTTTTGCACCCATTCGTGGGTGGTCTCATCCGTATAGACCTGATGCAGTTGCCACACCGGGCACTTGTCCGGATCACCCGGGTCGGTGCGACGCACGCGCGCCGGGTCGGTAGGCATGGTGCGGACTTTCTTCGTGATGGTCTCGGTGTCTTCGCGCAGGCCGATGGTGTTGCC
>JBEKNG010000735.1:0-3428 GCA_049523075.1 Paraburkholderia sp. | reverse complement strand
CGTTTCCTTGTCGTCGAGCGCCATCAGCGTGACGCCACGACCGCCGCCCGAGAGCGTCTTCATCTCGTCGAGACCGAACACCAGCAAACGACCGCCGCCCGACAGACAGGCGACGCGGGTCGCGTCCGGCAGCATCGGCATCGGTACGAGCGGCGCCGCGCCCTCGTCGATGGTCATGAAGGACTTGCCGGCCTTCACGCGGCTCACCATGTCGCCCACCTTGGCGATAAAACCGAAGCCGTTGCTCGATGCCAGCAGCAAGGCCTGATCCGCTGGCGCGGCGTAGTAGTGCATCAGGTGGCTGCCCGACTCGAGCTCGATCAACGAGGTAACCGGCACGCCATCGCCGCGGCCGCCCGGCAGCAGTGCCACCGCGACCGAATAGACGCGCCCGTTGCTGCCCCATGCAATCAGCATATCGGGCGTGCGGCACTGGAACGCCGCGTAAAGCGCGTCGCCCGCCTTGAAGGTGAAACCGGCCGGATCGAGCCCATGACCCTTCAGCGCCCGCACCCAACCCCTCTGCGACATCACCACCGTCACTGGTTCGTCGACCACGCGGGCCTCGAACGTCGCGCGCTTTTCCTGCTGGATCAGCGTGCGGCGCTCGTCGCCATATTGCTTCGCGTCGCCTTCGATTTCCTTGATAAGCAGGCGCTTCATCGCCGATTCGCTGCCGAGCAGTTCTTCGAGCTTGGCCTTTTCGTCGCGCAGTTCGGCCAGTTCCTTCTCGATCTTGATCGCTTCCAGTCGCGCCAACTGACGCAGCCGGATTTCGAGAATGTCCTCGGCCTGGCGATCGGAGAGACTGAATGCCGCGATCAGCGCCGGCTTCGGTTCGTCCGACTCGCGAATGATGCGGATGACTTCGTCGATATTCAAAAAGACGATCATCCGGCCTTCGAGGATGTGAATCCGATCGTTCACCTTGCTCAAACGGTGGCGCGTGCGGCGCGTGACCGTCGTCTTGCGGAACACGATCCATTCGTCGAGCATGTCGCGCAGGCACTTCTGACATGGCCGACCATCGCCGCCGACCATCACGAGATTGAGCGATGCGTTCGATTCGAGGCTGGTATGCGCGAGCAGCGTGTTGACGAATTCGGTCTGATCGATGCGGCTCGATTTCGGCTCGAATACAAGTCGCACCGGCGAATCACGGCCCGATTCGTCGCGCACGGCGTCGAGCAGCGCGAGCATCGTCTGCTTCGTCTGGAGTTGATCGGGCGTGAGCGTCTTCTTGCCTAGCTTGATCTTCGGATTGGTCTGCTCTTCGATTTCTTCGAGCACCTTCTGCGCAGCCGTGTTCGGCGGCAGTTCGGTGATCACCAGTTGCCACTGGCCGCGGGCGAGCTCTTCGATCTTCCAGCGAGCCCGCACCTTCAGGGAGCCACGGCCGCTTTCGTAAGCCGCAGAAATTTCCGCTTCGCTCGAAATGATCTGGCCACCACCCGGGAAGTCCGGCCCCGAGATGTGCTGCATCAGCTCGGCGTGCTGGATCTTCTCGTTGCGGATCATCGCCACTGCCGCTGCGGCGACTTCGCGCAGGTTGTGCGACGGGATTTCCGTGGCGAGACCCACCGCGATGCCCGAGGCGCCGTTCAGCAGCACGAATGGCAGACGCGCCGGCAACAGCTTCGGCTCCTGGAACGAGCCATCGTAGTTGGCCATGAAGTCGACCGTGCCCTGGTCGATTTCGTCCAACAGCAGCTTGGCGATCGGCGTCAAGCGGGCTTCGGTGTACCGCATGGCGGCCGCGCCGTCGCCGTCGCGTGAGCCAAAGTTGCCCTGCCCGTCGATCAGCGGATAGCGCATCGAAAAGTCCTGCGCGAGCCGCACCAGTGCGTCGTATGCCGACTGGTCGCCGTGCGGGTGATACTTACCCAGCACGTCACCGACCACACGCGCCGACTTGACCGGCTTCGCGTTATCGGAGAGGCCCATTTCGTTCATCGCGAACAGGATGCGGCGTTGTACCGGCTTCTGGCCGTCGCTCACATCAGGCAGCGCGCGGCCCTTGACGACGCTTACCGCGTAGTCGAGGTACGCCCGCTCGGCGTAGTTGCCGAGGGTCAGGGAGTCGCCGGGCGGCACCGCCTCGGTGAAAAGATCGGGAGTGTTGTCGTCCATCTAGATTCCGTATCCGTGTATGGCGTGAAGTTTCGCTAGAAGAGCAGGCCTTTGCAGGCGCTCAGATATCCGCTTCGACTTCGTTACCCTTTTCTTCAAGCCAGCTGCGTCGTGACGACGCTTCGCCCTTGCCCATCAGCATGGTCATACGAGCGACCGTGGCGTCATAATCGAGCTCGCCTAATGCAACCGGCGACAAACGCCGCGTGTCCGGATTCATCGTGGTGTCCCACAACTGTTCGGCGCTCATTTCGCCCAGGCCTTTGAAGCGGCTGATGGACCACTGCGTCTCACGCACGCCGTCCTTGCGCAGCTTGTCGAGGATCGCTTCGAGCTCACCGTCATCCAGCGCGTAGAGCTTTTGTGCGGGCTTCTTGCCGCGAGCCGGCGCATCGACACGGAACAGCGGCGGACGCGCCACACAAACATGACCACGCTCGATCAACTGCGGGAAATGCTTGAAGAACAGGGTGAGCAGCAGCACCTGGATGTGCGCGCCGTCCACGTCAGCGTCCGAGAGAATGCAGATCTTGCCGTAGCGCAGATTGGACAGATCGATGTGATCGTCGGGGCTGTGTGGATCGACGCCGATCGCCACCGAAATGTCGTGCACTTCGTTGTTGGCGAACAGGCGGTCGCGCTCGGTTTCCCACGTATTCAGCACCTTGCCGCGCAGCGGCAGGATGGCCTGATATTCCTTGTCGCGGCCCATCTTGGCGGAGCCGCCGGCCGAGTCGCCCTCGACGAGGAACAGTTCATTGCGCGAGATATCGGTTGATTCGCAGTCGGTCAGCTTGCCCGGCAAAACGGCCACGCCCGAGCTCTTGCGCTTCTCCACTTTCTGGCCGGCGCGCGTACGGGCTTGCGCCTGCTTGATCACGAGATCCGCGAGTTTCTTGCCGTGTTCGACGTGCTGATTGAGCCACAGTTCGAGCGCCGGGCGCGAGAACGACGACACCAGTTTCACCGCGTCTCGGCTATTGAGACGTTCCTTGATCTGCCCTTGAAACTGCGGATCGAGCACCTTCGCCGACAGCACGAACGACACGCGCGCGAACACGTCTTCCGCGAGCAGCTTGACGCCCTTCGGCTGCAGGTTGTGCAGTTCGACAAAACTCTTGACCGCCTGAAACAGACCATCGCGCAGCCCCGATTCGTGGGTGCCGCCCGCAGGCGTCGGAATCAGGTTGACGTAGGACTCACGCGTGAGCGTTCCCTCTTCGCTCCAGGCCACTACCCAAGCCGCACCCTCGCCTTCCGCGAAGGTTTCTTCGTTCGAGCGCGAGTTCTCGGCGTAG
>JBEKNG010000734.1:0-3430 GCA_049523075.1 Paraburkholderia sp. | reverse complement strand
CACGTCACCGAGAAACGCGAAACTTGCTGATACGCCGCCCGTCGTTGGATGGGTCAGTACGGAGATGAAGGGAAGCCCTGCCTCCGCCAGCCTGGTCAGAATCGCAGTTGTTTTGGCCATTTGCATGAGTGAATACATGCTTTCCTGCATGCGTGCACCGCCTGATGCGGCGATGCAGATAAACGGCGTACGTTGTTCGATCGCGTTCGTTACACCGCGTACGAAACGCTCCCCGACGACAGAACCCATCGAACCCGCGATGAACGAGAAATCGAAGCATGCCACCACCGCGGGAATCGACCGGATCGCGCCGCCCATCACCACCACCGCGTCTGTTTCGCCTGTCTCTTCCATCGCTTCGCAAAGGCGCTCCGGATACGTCCTGCTGTCCTTGAACTCCAGCGGGTCGACGGGCAGTAGTTCGCGGCCGATCTCATAGCGGCCTTCAACGTCGAGCAGATGATCCAGCCGCTCGCGAGCGCCTATCGGCATATGATGATCGCATTTCGGACACACGAAAAGATTGGCTTCGACGTCGGTGCGGTAGAGAACTGCTTCGCACTCCGGACACTTGAACCACAGACCTTCCGGAATGCTTTTGCGGCGCTTCGGATCGGTTTGCTTGATCTGCGGTGGCAATAGCTTGTCGAGCCAGTTCATCGTCTCTCCAGTAGTCGCTTGCCGGTTGCACACGGTGCCGGGAAATCGATGGCGTTCGACGATGCCTCCGGGCGTCACGCAGCAAATACACTATGCCATCATACTGCTATCGCGTGCCTTGCCCGTTCGCAAGCTGCGAACGCGGTGCGCGCTCCTGCGCATCAACGATGTTGCGCGGCCGCACATGCGAGTTTTCGCTGCTGATTCCTTGAGCGAGTGAGTCGGACGGGGTGCGTGAAGCTGCCGACGTGCTGGTCAATCGGTTTGAGTACATGCGAGTCGCGCGAGCAAACCGTGAAACGCTTGCTTGATCCGCTCCACCGCCTCCGTCTTGTACGGAAACCGCTGGTTCCTGCCATGCACGAGCATGCTTGCATTGACTTCGAACACGACAACAGCGCCGTCACGGTCGAGCCCACAGTCGATGCCGAAAAAGTCCAGACCGATCGCGTCACGAATCCGCTGCAACGCCGCCTGCTGCGCAACGCCGAAGACGCGCCACGGGTCCTCGAGAAACGCCCGTTCTTCGTCCTGCATCCAGGTATGGGTTGCCATGCTGGTAGTGACGTGGTGGACTTTCCATTGGTTGTCGATAGCGAGGTGGTACGGCAGGATCTCGTCGCCGACACAAACGAAACGGTATTTGCGGAAAAAACCATCTTCGGATCGGTAGTCGACAAACGGGATGAGGTAGTAGCTGCGTGGTTCGTGTCCGCCCAGGAATGTCTGCAGCTGCGCGGGATTCTCCATTTTATCGAAGTCGTCGCCGCCGTGTGTGCCGGCGGGCCTTACCAACAACGGAAACGCCGGCAGAGCTGGCGAGGCGGAGGAGAGCAGGTCACGCAGTTCGGCCGCCTGATAGAGCCGCGTTTGCGGCACGCTACAGCTCGGCAATGCCGCAAGGCGCCGCGCAACCGACTCGCGGTTCGTACCTGCAACCTTCTTCGGATGATTGACGACAGGACCGCCGACGCGTTCTACAAGCTCTTGCGCCGGCGCGAGGAAGGCGTGCCCCCGATCGACATCGGAAATCAGGTTGACCACAACGTTTGCGTAAGCGCGCAGCCGATCGACGTCGTAGTCCATATCTTTCAACAGGGTGACGATATTGCTTTCGAAGCTTGCCTGCTCGATCAGAAACTCAATGGGAGTGTTGCCCGCGCTAGGCCCGAACACAAACAGCACGCGGAAGGCCGGCGGTGCGACAACCGCCGGGACGGTGATCAACGGCTTCAATTTCACAGCACGGCGATAGGTTGCGTCGGCGTCGTTGTTAAGACCTAGCGCTTGCTGAAGATTGGCGATGATGTGCAAGGTCGCGGGATCATCGGGCTCGTGTTCAAGAGCATGTTTGAAATGATCAAGCGCGCGTTGCCGCCGGCCGGTGCAGGCTTCGGCGAGCCCAAGCTGGCGATACACGGCGGCACGATCACCGGGGCGGTTCACCAGTGGCCTGAGCCAGCCGGTGGCTTCGTCGAATCGATCCTGCCGGATCAACACCTGGCCGAGTCCAAAGCATGCGTCCCAGTGATCGGGTTCGATACCTATCGCTTCGCGGTAGTGACTCTCGGCCAGGTCGAGACGGCCTTCCTGATGATAGGAGGACGCAAGGGAAAGAAGACGATCGATGGACATGATTGAGGAGCACCGCATGCTAGCCACTTGATGCGATGCATGCGGGCGGTAAGGGTAAGGTCAGCCGGTCCGCATGTTCGGCTGCGAAGGCTGGACCTGGTCGGCTGGGGAGAATGTACAAAGCATAGCAGCGCCGCGCAGCGCACCGTTCAAACCCCGAATCCAAAGATTTACCGGCGGTTACCATTTGGACATTTTGTAACGTCGCGTAACGCGATGCCGCGCGACGAGGCCGTTTCTGCATTGAAACGAGGAGCAAAACGACGCATGCTGGCGAGGTTCTTAAATGGCGCTCGCGATCTATTGCAAGGTGCGGCCGCCCGACGATCCATCCCCAAGGAGCATCATGTCTATTTCCGGCATCACGTCCAGTGGCAACACCTATCCGGCAGCGCAAGGCACTTCCGCTCAAAGCGCTGGCAGCCAGCCGACTCAGATACCGGCGACCACAAAGCACGGCCACGGCGGTGGCCACCATGGCGGTGACGTAGCCTCGACGTCCTCGTCGTCCTCGACGTCGAGTACAACGTCCAGCACGTCAGTGTTCAGCATGCTAGCGTCGACGACTGGCGTGCCGTCGGCCGCTGTTGCGTCGGCCACTAGCGTGCCGTCGTCCACGGTTGCGTCGGCCTCTACGTCGAATGGATCGACCCAGCCCAACACCTTCAATGGCACGTTAGTGGGCAACACCATCAACACGACGGCTTAACGCCACCTTCACCAGCCCGGTTGGCCGTGCAACGGCAATGTGTTAGCCGTTGCACGGATGGGTGTTCAGTGGGAGCTCAGACAGCGAGAAACGATATGCTCGCGCGACCGTGTGGCTGGACCCAGCCATGTCATGCACCGACGCAAAAGCAGGCAAGGAGTGCAAATCCTGGCTACACCAACCTGAATCGCAGAGGAACGCTACTCCCTGACGACGAAGTTCACCAGGCGACCAGGGATCGCTATCTCCGTCACGTACCGCCCCTCCAGCAATGCACTGACTTGTGGCTCGGCTTTCGCTGCTGCCATTAGGGCACTTGCGTCGAGTCCGTTCTCCCCGCGGAAACGATGACGTACTTTACCGTTGACCTGCACGACGTACTCCTGGCTCTCGTCGAGCGCGAGTTCCGGGTCGAACTTCGGCCAC
>JBEKNG010000733.1:0-3432 GCA_049523075.1 Paraburkholderia sp. | reverse complement strand
AGCTTGTCTACGCCGACCACCAGAACAAAGCGGACATCGCCGCATCGCGTGCGCGCGAATGGTTCGATCGCGACGGCGTTGAGATGCTGATCGGAGGCACCAACTCGGCGACGGGTCTGTCGATGAGCCAGGTGGCGGGCGAAAAGCACAAGGTCTATATCAACGTCGGTGCCGGCGCAGACACCTTGACCAACGAACAATGCACGCCCTACACGATCCACTACGCGTATGACACGACGGCGCTCGCGAAGGGCACGGGCGCGGCGGTGACGAAGCAGGGCGGCAAAACGTGGTACTTCCTGACGGCTGACTATGCGTTCGGCAAGGCGCTGGAGACCGCGACAGCGGCCGTGGTGAAGGCGAACGGCGGCCAGGTGCTCGGCGACGTGCATCATCCGTTGTCGGCTTCGGACTTCTCCTCGTTCCTGCTACAGGCACAAGGGTCGAAGGCGCAGGTGCTGGGCCTCGCTAACGCCGGTGGCGATACCATCAACTCGATCAAGGCGGCGAAGGAATTCGGCATTACGAAGACCATGAAGATCGCGGCGCTGCTGATCTTCATCGACGACATCCACAGCCTCGGGCTCGAAACAACGCAAGGTCTGGTGCTGACCGACAGCTGGTACTGGAACAAGAACGAGACCACGCGCAAATGGGCCGAGCGTTACTTCGACAAGACGAAGAAGATGCCGTCGAGCCTGCAGGCAGCCGACTACTCGGCCGTCACGAACTATCTGAAGGCGGTGCAGGCGGTCGGCTCGACGGATCCGGACAAGATCATGGCCCAGTTGAAGAAGACCAAGATCGACGACTTCTACGCCAAGGGCTACATCCGTGAAGACGGCAGCATGATTCACGACATGTATCTGATGCAGGTGAAGACACCGGCTGAATCGAAAGAACCGTGGGACTACTACAAGATCACGGCGACCATTCCCGGCGATCAGGCGTTCACGACCAAGGCGGAAACGCGCTGCGCGTTGTGGAAATAAACCCGGGCTGAAACCATCCGTCTGCAGCCAGTGCGGCAGACGGACCCGGTTCACCACGTTGCGCGCGGGCTGAACAGGGGGCCGCGCGCAGCCGATCGCGCATTTCGATCTCACCTTGACGATGGGTTAAGGGCTAAGGCGTTCAATGGAAATCTTTGGCATTCCGCTCTCGGCGATGCTGAGCCAGTTGCTGCTGGGACTCGTGAACGGTTCCTTCTATGCGATCCTGAGCCTGGGTCTCGCGATCATCTTTGGCCTGCTCAACGTGATCAACTTCGCGCACGGCGCGTTGTTCATGCTGGGCGCGATGCTGACGTGGATGGGGCTGTCGTATTTCAACTTGCCGTATTGGGTGATGCTGGTGCTCGCGCCGCTGCTGGTTGGCGCGTTCGGCATTCTCATCGAACGTTCCATGCTGCGCTGGCTGTACAAGCTCGACCATCTGTACGGCCTGTTGCTGACTTTCGGTCTGACGCTGGTGGTTGAAGGCGTGTTTCGCTCCATCTACGGTTCGTCGGGACAACCCTATGACGTACCCGAGGCGCTTTCCGGCGCGACCAATCTCGGCTTCATGTATTTGCCGAACTATCGGGCGTGGGTGGTGCTTGCCTCACTGGTGGTGTGTTTCGCCACGTGGTTCGTGATCGAGAAGACGCGCCTCGGCGCCTATCTGCGCGCCGGTACCGAGAACCCGAAACTGGTGGAGGCATTCGGCGTCAACGTGCCGCTGATGGTTACCCTGACATATGGCTTCGGCGTGGCACTTGCCGCGTTTGCCGGTGTGCTGGCGGCACCCGTGATCCAGGTCTCGCCGCTGATGGGGCAGCCGATGATCATCACCGTCTTCGCGGTAGTCGTGATTGGCGGGATGGGCTCGATCATGGGCTCGATTCTCACCGGCCTGATGCTGGGCGTGATCGAAGGTTTCACACGGGTGTTTTACCCCGAAGCATCGGCGACGGTCGTCTTTGTCATCATGGCGCTGGTGTTGCTGGTGCGCCCGGCGGGTCTTTTCGGCAAGGAAAAATGATGCAAAGGAAAGCGCTCTACGGCCTGCTGCTGCTCCTGCTGATCGCGGTACCGTTCATCGGCATCTATCCGCTGTTCGTGATGAAGGTGCTGTGCTTCGCGCTGTTCGCGGCAGCCTTCAACCTGCTGATCGGCTACACAGGTTTGTTGTCGTTTGGTCATGCGATGTTTCTGGGGATGGCCGGTTACACCACCGGCTACGCGATTCAGACCCTCGGCTATTCGCCTGAACTGGGCGTGCTGGCGGGCACGGCTGCGGCGACCGTCCTCGGGCTGGTAGTCGGCCTGTTTGCGATCCGCCGCCAGGGCATCTACTTCGCGATGGTGACGCTCGCGCTCGCGCAGATGGTCTACTTCGTGTTTCTGCAGGCGCCGTTCACGCATGGCGAAGACGGCTTGCAGGGCGTGCCGCGCGGCAAGCTGTTCGGCGTGCTGGATCTCTCATCGGATTTCACGCTGTACTACGTCGTGTTGGCAGTGATGGTGTTGATGTTCCTGTTGATCGTGCGCATCGTTCACTCGCCGTTCGGGCAGGTGCTGGTGGCGATCAAGGAGAACGGCCCGCGGGCGGTTTCGCTCGGCTATGACACCGACCGCTTCAAGCTGCTGGCTTTCGTGTTGTCGGCAGGCATTGCAGGACTGGCGGGATCGCTGAAGGTGCTAGTGCTGGGCTTCGAAACTCTGAGCGACGCGTACTGGACCATGTCGGGCCTGGTGATCCTGATGACCCTGGTGGGCGGCATGGGCACCTTGTTTGGGCCGCTGCTTGGCGCGGCGCTGATCGTCGCGCTCGAAGACCGGCTGGGCGATATCGGCGGCGCGCTTGCATCAGTGACCGGGGTGCAGTGGTTTAACTCGCTGGGCGAGTCGGCCACCATTGTCACGGGGCTGATCTTTATCGCTTGCGTGCTGGCGTTCAGGCGCGGCATTGTCGGAGAAATTGTGGCGCGAGTCAGGCCGTTGCGCGCATGACAGGGGTACGGTTTTAAAGTAGTTCGGTCTACGATACAAATCGCTCGGGACGTGTTCGCGGCGTGGCGCGAGGGTCGCATCCGGATGTTTCAAACGTGCCCCAATACAGTGCTGCAATGCACCACTAGGGTAAATGCTAGTTGCCCGGATCGGAGCGGTTGTTTAATCTTCACCCAGTTCTGATGAACACCGAATTTGCAGGTGGAGAACGAGGAGACAATGAGGCACTCAGTGCCCAGACGAAAGCGCTGTTGGATATTGATCCAACAGCGCTTTTTTTTGTCTTTTCGTAAAATCGCCTATTCCTTTTAGGTGGCTTTTTTCTCATCTTTTCCGGTGCTTTTTTTGCCGGTTTCCTCTCCCGATTGGCCGCCGTTTGGTTAGCGCCGATCAGCGTCTTTTTGTCCCACCGAGACGAGCGCACTCACCTATAAGCACG
>JBEKNG010000732.1:0-3437 GCA_049523075.1 Paraburkholderia sp. | reverse complement strand
ACCGATTACGCCGCCACTGGCATCGGCGTTTGCGCCCGAGTTGATTGCGCGCGGCAAACTGCTCGCCTCGCTCGGCAATTGTGCGGTCTGCCACACCGCACACAACGGTGTGCCGAACGCGGGCGGCCGCGCGCTCGATACGCCGTTCGGCACCATCTACACCACGAATATCACGCCGGATGAGCAGACCGGCATCGGTAACTGGTCGTTCGAAGCGTTTGTGCGAGCCATGCGCCAAGGCATTCATCGCGATGGACGGCACCTGTACCCTGCTTTCCCGTACGCGTCATTCAAGAACGTCTCCGACGACGACATGCAGGCGCTGTACGCGTACCTGATGTCGCAAACGCCGGTACGTTCGCGCCCACCGGAAACGAAGCTGGCGTTTCCGTTCAGCGTGCGCCCCATGATGGCGGTATGGAACAGCCTGTTTCTGAAGCGCAACACCTTCACACAGGACGCGACGCAAACGGCGCAATGGAATCGTGGCGCGTATCTGGTCAACGGCCTGGGTCATTGCAGCGCGTGTCACACGCCGCGCAATGCTTTCGGCGCTGAGAAAAGCGGTGCAGCGTTCCTCGGCGGTGGCACGGCGGAAGGCTGGGAAGCTCCCGCCTTGACTACGCTTTCCGATGCTCCCGTACCGTGGACCGAAGACGAACTGTTCAGCTATCTTCGCTTCGGGCACGCGCCGCTGCATGGCGTAGCGGCCGGACCGATGGGGCCGGTCGTCAGCGAACTTGCGGCCTTGCCCGATAGCGATATCCGTGGGATGGCGAACTATCTCGCCTCGCTCAACCCGGCTGGACCGAATGCCAATCCGCAAGCCTTGGCGCGCGAATATGAAGCGGCCAGCATGGCGACGCCGCTCGCGTCCGGCCTCGGTGCACGGCTCTTCGATGGCGCGTGCGCGGCGTGCCACCACACCGGTAGCGGCCCGCAGCTATTCGGCGCGCATCCGTCGCTCGCGCTTAACACTAATCTGCATAGCGCGGTGCCCGACAACCTGATCCGCGTGATTCTGGACGGCATCGGCGCGCCCGCGCGGCCCGAACTCGGTACGATGCCGGCGTACCGCGACAGTTTCAACGACATCCAGGTGGCCGAACTGGTGTCGTACCTGCGTCAGCGGTTTGCCGGCGGCAACCCCGCGTGGCAGGACGTCGAGGCGACGGTAGCGCGCATTCGCGCGGCGCCGCGCACTGATTCCGCATTCCCACAATCCCACTGATAACGGAGAAAGGCATGACCACACGCGCAGGATGGATCTCTCGTCTGACCGTCTCGTTGACGCTCTCGTTGACCGTCCTCGGGGCGGCGGCACAGGAGACGATCAAGATTGGCGAAATCAACAGCTATAAGGCTCAGCCGGCCTTTCTCGGCCCTTATAAGAACGGCTGGAATCTTGCGCTTGACGAGGTGAATGCGTCGGGCGGCGTGCTCGGCAAGAAGCTCGAAGTCGTCTCGCGCGACGACAACGCCAACCCCGGCGATACGGTGCGCGTCGCACAGGAGCTGGTCACGGGTGAGGGCGTGCAGTTGCTGTTCGGCGGCTTCCTGTCGAACACGGGCCTGGCGCTTGCCGATTACGCCAAGCAGAAGCATGTATTCTTCCTCGCCGCCGAACCGCTGACCGACAAGATCGTGTGGGCCGACGGCAACAAATACACGTACCGTCTGCGTCCGTCGACGTACATGCAGGTTGCGATGCTGGTCCCCGAAGCCCTCAAACTGCATAAAAAGCGCTGGGCGCTGGTGTATCCGAACTACGAGTACGGCCAGTCGGCGGTGGCGACCTTCAAGAGGTTGATGCAGGCCGCCCAACCTGACATCGAGTTCGTATCGGATCAGGCCACGCCGCTGGGCAATCTCGACGCGGGTGCGGTGACGCAGGCGATTGCCGATGCGAAGCCCGATGCGATCTTCAACGTGCTGTTCGGCGCGGATCTCGGCAAGTTCGTGCGCCAGGGTAATACGACGGGTCTATTCAAGGATCGCAGTGTTGTGTCGTTGCTGACGGGCGAGCCAGATTATCTGGACCCACTCGGCGCCGAAGCGCCGACCGGCTGGATCGTGACCGGCTACCCCTGGTATTCGATCGATACGGCGGCCAACAAGAAGTTCGTCGATGCGTATCAGGCGAAGTATCACGACTATCCACGGCTCGGCTCGGTGGTGGGGTATTCAGCGCTGATGTCGCTTGCGGACGGTTTGAAGAAAGCCGGCTCCACCGATCCTGACAAGCTCGCCGCTGCGTTCAAGGGCTTGAACGTCGAGACGCCGTTTGGGCCGATCACGTATCGTGCGCAGGACAATCAGTCGACCATGGGCGCTTATGTGGGTGTGACCGGTGTGAAGGACGGCAAGGGTGTGATGACTTCGTACCGGTACATCGACGGCGCGAGCGTGCAGCCTTCGGACACCGAAGTGAAGAAGCTGCGTCCGGCGGACTAAGGCTAATGCTGAGGCACGTGAAGATTCATCAATAACGTGCGCTAAAGCTTGGGTTGGACGAAATCGTTATGATTTCGTCCAACCACTATTCTTCCGCGTCGTGCTCGGCGACGAAGCGCCGCAAATACGCGAGCACGGCCGCTTCCGCCGCGCGATGATCGGCGCAGCTTTTCGAACCGGCGTTCTCCTCGTCGCCGAACAGCGTCGACGGCGCGTTGTGCACATCGACTTCCTGCCCCTCGCGAAACACGCGAATCTCGTGAACGTCCTCGGCATATTCGGCGACCCAGTGGACTCCTTCAATATGGGTGCCTGCGCGTAAGGTGGGTATCTTCATGCAGCTTCTCCCGGTGACCGTATAGCGGGCACAAAACGCCGCCGCTTACTCTAACCATACGCCGTCCGCGGGGATGCCGCACGGCTTGTTTTTGCTTGAGGCACAGCAGTTGCTGCATCAGTACAGGCCTACATCCAATCTGGAGGACTGTCATGCCTGAACAGAAAACCATCCACCGCGCCCAGGCCGACAAGCGAGCCGGCAAAGCCGCGAGCACCCAGGCCGGGGAATTCGTCAAGGAAGAGGTCGACCGCGTGCGCGCCGGCAAGCATGGCGTGAGATCGGCCAAGCAGGCTATCGCCATTGGTTTGTCGAAGGCGCGCCGCGCCGGCGTCGATCTGAAAGCGCCGAAGAAGGGTACGACCAGCGAAGCGACGCGTAAAAAGGCCGCCAAGGACAGCGCGGCCGGCCAGCACAAGACCGCGGCTAAAAGCACCAGCAGCGAATCGAAGGCGAAGCGCGCGCGTGCCGCCACCACGGCGCTAAAACGCGAAAGCGGGCAGGGAGCGTCCAGCGCAGCGTTGTCGAAGCAAACGAAGACGGCAGCCGCTCGTCGGCCCGCTGCGAGCCGTTCAGCGGCGGCGAAGAAGGCGGCCGGCACCAAGGGCGCTGCGGGTAGATCGGCAGCGGCAAAAAAGGCCGCTCA
>JBEKNG010000731.1:0-3440 GCA_049523075.1 Paraburkholderia sp. | reverse complement strand
CAGCTTGGGGCGATTGCGCGGCCGGCGCGGGTCCATGTGGTGTCGATACTGCCGAAGACGCGCTCCGGCAAGCTGCTGCGCCGCGCGATTGCGGCGCTGGCGGAGGGTCGCGATCCTGGCGATCTACCGACCATCGAAGATGCGAGCGCATTGCAGCACCTGCGCGATGCGCTGGCAGCGGGTGGGAAGGGTTAGCGGAGAGCGTTAGCGAAACGCGTTACGAACACCCCGCGTGCTAACCCGCTCAGACCCGTGCCTGCAAAAACTGCTTCAGGATACCGTTGGAATACGTCCCGGCGATCTCTGTCAGGAAGGACGCGAACGATGCGGGCGCATGCGCATCGGCCGTATCCGAAATCGTGCGCACGATCGCGCACGGCACGTCGTATTCGTGACACACCTGGGCGATCGCCGCCCCTTCCATTTCGACGGCAAGCGCGTCGGGCAACGCCTCGCGCAGCGCCTCGACAGCCGCCGCGCTAGCGACGAACTGATCGCCGCTGATGATGAGCCCCCGATGCACCCGCGGCAGTTGGGTGCCAAAGCGCGCTGCGAGCGCAGCACCCTCTTCCGCGACGAAGCGCTCGGCCGCTGCTGCGAGTTGCTCTGCGAGCGCCTCGTCAGCAGCAAAGCGCCCAATACCTAGCAGCGGCACCTCAAAGCGCGGAAACAGCGGCGACGCGTCGAGATCGTGTTGCGTCAAGGTATCGGCGACGACGACGTCGCCAATCCGCACCTCAGACGCGACCCCGCCGGCGACACCGGTGAACACCACCGCATCGACATCGAACGCATGAATCAGCGCACTGACCGTGGCCGCCGCGGCCACCTTGCCGATGCGCGCGAGCGTCACGACGCACGGCGCTCCATGCACGGTGCCGAGGTGATAGTCGCGGCGCCCATGCGTGACCGTGCGCACGCCGGATTCGGCGCGCATGGCCTCGACCAGATCACCCAGTTCCTGCGGCAAGGCCGCCATAACCCCTAGCGGACGGCGAGCGCCCGCAGCCCCGGTTTGTCCTGTGCTCATTCAACCGCCTGCAGTTTGGCGACGGCGAGCGCGAGCCATTTCTCACCGTGCCGCTTGAACTTGACCTGTGCCTTGGCATCCGCACCGCCGCCTTCCAGCGCGGTGATCGTGCCTTCGCCGAACTTGGTGTGGAACACCTGCTGGCCGACCCGGAAGCCGCTTTCGGCGGCGCGCGTCTCATTGGCGAAAGCCGGCAGCGGCGCCGAGGTCGACGACGACGGGCCCGTGTAACCGGGCCGCGCGAACCAGTCGCGGCCATAGCCGGCGTTGTCGGAACGTCCGCCCCAGCGCGCACCCGCTTCGACCTTGGGCGTGAGCCACTTGAGCGTTTCCTGTGGCAGCTCGTCAAAGAAACGCGAGCGGATGTTGTAGCGCGTCTGGCCGTGCAGCATCCGGCTCTGCGCAAATGACAGATAGAGCCGCTCCTTGGCGCGCGTGATCGCGACGTACATCAGGCGGCGCTCTTCTTCCAGGCCGTCGGTTTCCATCGCGCTGTTCTCGTGCGGGAAGAGACCCTCTTCGAGGCCCGTGATGAACACAGCGGTGAACTCGAGCCCCTTCGCCGCGTGGACCGTCATCAATTGCACGGCTTCCTGGCCGGCCTGCGCCTGGTTGTCGCCCGCTTCCAACGAGGCGTGCGAGAGGAAGCCTGCCAGCGGCGTCATGGTGTCGGGATTCTGCGCCGGGTCCGTGAGGTTTGGCGCATCGAGGACGACGGTGTTGGGGTCGTCGGTGGCCGTCACCAGTTCCGGCGCGGCGGTCGCACCGGGACGCAGCGGAATGGAACGCGCGGGCGTGTCGAGTCCGTAGCCCTCTTCGCTGACGAAAGCCGCCGCCGCGTTGACCAGTTCCTGCAAGTTTTCGAGGCGGTCCTGACCTTCGCGCTCGGTCTGGTAGAACTCCGAGAGACCGCTCGCTCGCACTACGTATTCGACCGTCTCGGGCAAGCTCATGTGCTGCGTTTCCGCACGCATCTTGCCGATCAGATTGGCGAAGCTGGCGAGACTCGACCCGGCCTTGCCAGCGACATACGGGATCGCCGCCGCCATCGAACAGTTATAGAGACGCGCCGCGTCCGCAAGCTGCTCGATCGAACGCGCGCCGATGCCACGCGTCGGGAAATTGACGACGCGCGACAACGCGGTGTCGTCGTTCGGGTTGTCGATCAGGCGCAGATACGCGAGCGCGTGCTTGATTTCCTGACGCTCGAAAAAGCGCAGACCGCCGTACACACGGTAGGCGATGCCCGCGTTCACCAACGTGTGTTCGATGGTGCGCGACTGCGCATTGCTCCGGTACAGCACGGCGACTTCGCTGCGCGAGGTGCCGGTGCTGATCAGCGCCTTGATTTCCTCGACGATCCAGCCGGCCTCCTGCATATCAGTGGCGGCTTCGTAGACGCGCACCGGCTCGCCGTGACCGGCATCGGTACGCAGGTTCTTGCCCAGACGCCGCGAGTTATTGGCGATCAACTGATTGGCCGCATCGAGAATGTGGCCGTGCGAGCGATAGTTCTGCTCGAGCTTGATCATGTGCCGGACGTTGAACTCCTGTTCGAAGTCGCGCATGTTGCCGACGTTGGCGCCACGGAACGCGTAAATGGACTGATCGTCGTCGCCGACCGCGAAGATCGAATTGGTTTGCCCGGCCAGCAGCTTGAGCCACGCGTACTGCAGCTTGTTAGTGTCCTGAAACTCGTCGACGAGGACGTGACGGAAACGCGCCTGATAGTGGGCGCGCAACGGCGGATTATGGGCGAGGAGCTCGAAACAGCGCAGCAGCAGTTCGGGGAAGTCGACCACGCCTTCACGCTGGCACTGCTGATCGTAGGCTTCGTAGAGTTCGACGAACTTGCGGTTGAAGTTGTCCGTGGCGTCGACGTCTTTGGGGCGCAGGCCCTGCTCTTTGGCGTTGTTGATGAAGTACTGGAGGTTTTTCGCCGGATATTTCTCGTCGTCGATGTTCAGTCCCTTCATCAGACGCTTGATCGCGGAGAGCTGGTCGGCGGTATCGAGGATCTGGAAGGTAGCGGGCAGGCCGGCGTCGCGGTGATGGGCGCGCAGCATGCGGTTGCAGAGGCCGTGGAAGGTGCCGATCCACATGCCGCGGGTATCGATGGGCAGAAGGGCTTGCAGGCGCGCCATCATTTCGCGGGCGGCTTTGTTGGTGAACGTTACCGCAAGGATCGTTGCGGGCGACGCGAGACCCTGTTGGATGAGCCACGCGATGCGGGTGATGAGGACGCGGGTTTTGCCGCTGCCCGCGCCGGCCAGAATCAGTGCCGGTTCATTTGGCAGCGTTACCGCGGCGTGTTGTTCGGGGTTCAGGTTGATGAGGAGTTCGGGCATTTTCCAGTGGTCGGCGGCGGTTCGTTCGTCATTATAAGGTTCAGGGGTGGGTTTGGTTTTTG
>JBEKNG010000730.1:0-3442 GCA_049523075.1 Paraburkholderia sp. | reverse complement strand
CCAGGAGATAGGCGTGAATGTCCAGCTTGCCGGCCTTGTAGTCGGCATAGAAGCGGTCGTTTTCACGCGCGAAATTTTCGGCGTCGACCATGCCGTGCTTCACCATGAAGCGGCCCCATTCGTGGTCGCTGTCGGTGGGGATGAGGGTGTGGTCGAGGTCGAAGAGAGCGAGATTAGCCATGGGGGCCTATTTTACTTGAAGCGGGTGAAACGGTTGCCGTTCTTAGTTCTTCGGTGCCTGCGGGCGAGGCCAGCATGGTGCGTAGCAGCGACAGCGTGACCGCGCGCTTCTGTTCGAGCGAGAAGCGGTCGAGGGCGTCCAGCAATGCCATCAGGCTGGGCATGTCGCGCCGGAAGTGGGTGAGCAGGTAGGCCGGGACGTCGTCGGCGAGCGCGATGCCGCGTTCGCGGGCGGCGTGTTTGAGCACGGCGGCCTTGCCTTCGTCAGGCAGTGGCGCGAGGTGGAACACGAGCCCCCAGCCGAGCCGCGTGCGCAGGTCCTCGCGCACGGCGAGCCCGATGGGCGCGGCGTTGCCGGCTGCCACCAGCGCGCTGGTGGGATGCGCGCGCACCTCGTTGAACAGGTTGAACGCGGCGATCTGCTGGGCGCCGGACAGGCCGTCGCAGTCGTCGATGGCGTACAGCGCGATGCGCGGGTTGAAGTCGAAGGCGGCGAGACTGCTTTGCGGGCTAACAAAACGGGCGTGCCCAGGCTGCGCCTCGTGGATCAGCGCCTGCAGCAGGTGGGTGCGGCCGCTGCCGCTTTCGCCCCACACGTAGAAGGTGCGGTCGGCCACCGGGCCGGCCGCAAGCGCGCCTTCCAGCTCGCGCAGCCGTGTCACCAGCTCGGCGTTGGCGCCCGCGAAGAAATTGTCGAATGTCGATGGCGGCGGGGTGCCGAGATCGAGCGTCAGTTGACGAAGCACAGTAGTAAAAGCCGGAAATGGGAGCTGCCAGGAGCCAATGCACTCATGGTTAATTCTTGTAAAGCGTGCTCGACAGATAGCCTTGCCGCAATTCGCGCAGGGCTACCGAGAGGATCGCGCTGACAGGGAGCGCGAGCAGCACGCCGAAAAAGCCGAATAGTTGACCGAACGCGAGCAAGGCGAAGATTACGGCGAGCGGGTGCATGCCGATACGTTCGCCGACGAGGCGTGGCGTCAGGAAGAAGCTCTCGAGAATCTGCCCGAACCCGTAGATGATGGCGACCGCGCCGAAGCCGTACCAGTCGCCGAATTGCAGCAGCGCGGCGAGCAGCGCCAGCGCGAGGCCTGTGGCATAGCCGATATACGGAATGAACACGGCCACGCCGGTAAAAATACCGACCGGCAGCGCGATCTCGAAGCCGGCAATGGTCAGTGCGATGGCGTAAAACACGGCCAGCACCGCCATCACGAGCAACTGGCCGCGCAGGTATTGCGACAGCATCTGGTCCATGTCGCGAGCGAGTTGCAAAGTCTTGTCGAGCCAGCGACGTGGCACGAAACCCTGGACGCGCGTAAACATGCGGTTCCAGTCGTATAGCAGATAGAACAACACGAGCGGCACCATCACGAGGTTGCCAATCAAGGTGATCATCACATTGCCGCTGGTGCGAATCGAGGTCCAGGCGTAGAGCGCGATGGTCTGCGCGCTGCCTTCGAGCTGACCGCTGATCAGGTCACGAATGCTGGCGAAATCGAGCGAATCGGCGAGGCCCAGCAACGCGAGCTTCGGCTGCAGCCACGCGCTGACGTGCGCGAACAGCACCGGCACCTGTTGCTTGAGTTGCGGCCCTTCCTTTTGGATCACCACCAGCACCAGCAGGATCATGATCGTCAGGGCGCCGGTGAACAGCAGCATCATCAGCAGGGCGGCGAGGCTGCGCGGCACACGGCGCCTCACCATCCACGCCACGCCTGGCTGCAGGATGTAGGCGAGGATCGCGCCGAGCAGGAACGGCGTGAGCACCGGACTGAGCAGCCAGAGCAGGATGCCGAGGCCCAGCGCAATGGCGACCCAGATGAAGGCCTGGCGCTGATACGGCGTAAGAATCGACGAGTTTTGCTGCAAAATGCGGTTCCCAGATGATTGGCGCAGGTGAAAGTCCAGCCAACCGGCCGGCAAGTCTGTATGGGACCAGAGTAAGCGCTGAAGCGCCAACTCTGGTCGGCATCGGGTAAAATCGCATTTTACCGACCTTCGAGCTCTTCCCCATGAATCAACCGAAATCCGCCCAGCATTCAACCGATTCGGCCCAAGGTCTGTCGTATCGCGACGCCGGTGTGGACATCGACGCGGGCGACGCCCTTGTCGACGCAATCAAGCCCTTCGCCAAAAAGACGTTGCGCGACGGTGTGCTGGGTGGCATCGGCGGGTTTGGCGCGCTCTTCGAGGTGCCGAAGAAATACCGCGAACCGGTGCTCGTCTCCGGCACGGACGGCGTTGGCACCAAGCTGAAGCTGGCGTTTCATCTGAACAAGCACGATACGGTGGGCCAGGATCTGGTGGGGATGAGCGTCAACGACATCCTGGTGCAAGGCGCCGAGCCGCTATTCTTCCTCGATTACTTTGCATGCGGCAAGCTCGACGTCGGGACGGCCTCTACGGTCGTGAAGGGCATCGCGCAGGGTTGCGAACTGGCTGGCTGCGCGCTGATTGGCGGCGAAACGGCCGAAATGCCGGGCATGTACCCTGACGGCGAATACGATCTGGCCGGTTTTGCGGTGGGCGCAGTCGAAAAGAGCAAGATCATCGACGGTAGCACGATTACCCCGGGCGATGTTGTGCTGGGTCTGGCTTCGAGCGGGATTCATTCGAATGGGTTTTCGCTAGTGCGCAAGATTATTGAGCGGGCCCAGCCGGATCTGAACGCGGACTTTGATGGCCGGTCATTGGCTGACGCGTTGATGGCGCCTACGCATATTTATGTGAAGCCTTTGCTTTCGCTGATGGAGCAGGTGTCGGTGAAGGGCATGGCGCATATCACCGGCGGCGGGCTGGTGGAGAATATTCCGCGCGTTTTGCAGGCTGGCTTGACGGCTGAACTGGATCATCGGGCCTGGCCGCTGCCGCCGTTGTTCTCGTGGTTGCAGAAGCATGGTGGTGTGGCTGACGCTGAAATGCACCGCGTGTTCAATTGCGGGATCGGGATGGCCGTGATTGTTGCTGCTGACGATGCTGATAAGGCTATCGGCTTGCTGGCTGCCGCCGGGGAGCAGGTTTGGAAGATTGGAACTGTGCGGAATTCGCTTGAAGGTGAGGCGCAGACTGTAGTGGTTTGAGGTTTTTTTTGCCCTTCAGGCGGTTATTGCCTGCGGCGCCTTGCTTTTGGCTGTTTGCCTACGGCGTTGGCCTCTCCTTGCGTTGTTATCGGTCTATTAGGTTCGCCCCTGTGCGGGGCGGCACCTACTTTTCTTTGCCGGCCGCAAAGAAAAGTAGGCAAAAGAAGGCGGGCTCACAT
>JBEKNG010000729.1:0-3445 GCA_049523075.1 Paraburkholderia sp. | reverse complement strand
GGTCGTGACGGCCTACCTCAAGGTTGTCGGGAATTTCGAGGGCACGGTAATCGAGTACCTCGTAGCCTTCGTGGCGAATGTAGTCGACCACCAGTTCGGTGAGCGGCTTCATGTAAGGAGCGACCACGACGATACGCTTCGCGCCGATGACCTTCAGCGCGTCGACGAGGGCGCCCGCGCTGGTGATGACCGGTGCCGAACCACCGTTCTCGACAGTGCGTTCGTGCAAGCGCTTCTGCGACACGCGGTGGTAGCCATGGCCCATCGCCATGATCGCGACCAGGCACGCGTAACCCAGCACATCCACGCGCGCATCGCTCAGTTCGAGAGCGCAGCGGTCCGACTCCGCATCCATCGCGGCGAGTTCTTCCTTGACCACCTTCTTCATGCGCATGCGGCTCGAGTGGAACGTGAAGCGCTCCGGCCGGATCGTCTGGCGCGCCAGCAGCATCGCCGGAATCTCCGTTTCCATCGTCGTATTGGAACTCGGCACGATCTGGCCGATGCGGTAGGTCTTGCTCATTGCGAGGAACTCCATTGAAGGTAAGTAGCGGCCGGTCCGCCGCGAACGGGTCGCAAGATTTTGAGCAAAGTCTAGCGTTAACGTTATAAATCGACAACTGGACAGAATGCGCTTAAGCGATACTTTCATGAAATTACATTTATATTCCCCCGTGTTTGCTTACATTTCGCCGATTGTCGCCGGAGTAAAAATTTGTCTTGTCCTAATATTTTATAATGTGTACGCTACATCTCGTTGAGATTAACTGGCCCGTCGAAGCATGTCGCTGCGAGGGCGCAAGACCAGGAGAACCCCATGAGCAAACCCCATATCGCCATCATCGGCGCAGGTCTTGGCGGAACAGCTGCCGCCGCGCTGCTTCAGCGTAGCGGCTATGACGTGAAGTTGTACGAGCAGGCGCAGGCGTTTTCGCGTCTGGGCGCAGGTATCCACCTCGGCCCGAACGTAATGAAGATCATGCGCAGGATCGGCTGCGAGGACGCGCTCAATGTGATGGGCTCCCATCCGGACTTCTGGTACAGCCGCGACTGGAAGACCGCCGAGGCTGTTGCGCAGATTCCGCTTGGCGACTATGCGCTGAAGACCTACGGCGCGAGCTACCTGACGGTGCATCGTGGAGATTTCCACGCGCTGATGACGAAAGCGGTCGCGCCGGGCACAATCGCGTTTGGCAAGGCCCTGACGTCGGTCTCCGACACGGGCAACGATGTGCGCATGACCTTCGCGGACGGCAGCGTTGAAACGGCCGATATCGTGATCGGCGCTGACGGCGTCAATTCGAAGATCCGCGAGCATCTGCTTGGTGCCGAGCCGCCGCGCTACACCGGCTATGTCGCCCACCGCGCCGTGTTTCCGGCGTCGCTGCTCGGCAACAAGCCGTACGACATGTGCGTAAAGTGGTGGTCCGAAGACCGCCACATGATGGTCTATTACGTGACCGAGAAGCGCGACGAGTATTACTACGTGACCGGCGTGCCGCAGGCCGAATGGCCGGCTGGAGTGCCGATGGTCGACAGCAGCCGCGAGGAAATGCGCGAGGCGTTCGACGGCTTTCACCCGGACGTGCAGAACCTGATCGACGTGTCGCCGTCGATCACGAAATGGCCGCTGCTCGAGCGTGATCCGTTGCCGCTGTGGAGCCGCGGCCGGCTGGTGCTGCTCGGCGACGCGTGCCATCCGATGAAGCCGCACATGGCGCAGGGTGCAGCGATGGCGATCGAGGACGCGGCGATGCTCACGCGCTGCCTCGACGAAGTCGGCGTGACCGACTACGCGGGCGCGTTCGCGCTGTTCGAGGCGAACCGCGCGGCGCGCGCGTCGAAGGTGCAACTGGTGTCGCACAACAATACGTGGCTGCGGACCAACGAGGATCCGGCGTGGGTGTTCGGGTACGACGTGTTCGACGTGCCGCTCGTCGTGCCGGCGAAGAAGCCGGCACCCGTTGAAGCCTGAAGACCGGCTGCGCAGGGAAGAGCCAGGCATCAACGTCATGCGCGACGCCGCCCGCGAGGCGGCATCGCGCGAAGTTTGGCGGGCCCCGGCAACCGGAGCCCGCCGAAAACATTTTTCGATCAGCACATGCCGCATCCCACTGCCATTGCCGCTCCGTTCACACTGTGCGTAAATCTTGAGCGACGCTGTATCGACGGCGCGACGCCCGATACTCCGCTGCTCTACATCTTGCGCAACGACTTCGAACTGAACGGGCCGAAGTATGGATGCGGCTTTGGCCAATGCGGCGCATGCACGGTGCTCGTCGACGGACAGGCGACGCGCTCGTGCGTGGTGCCGGCCGCCGCAGCGATAGGGCGCGAAGTGACGACGCTGGAAGGGCTCGGCACCCTCGACGCGCTGCATCCAGTACAGCGCGCTTTCATTGACGGGCAGGCCGCGCAATGCGGGTATTGTCTGAACGGGATGATCATGAGCACGAAGGCGCTGCTGGATCGCAATCCGTCGCCGGACGACAGGGCCATTCACGAAGCGCTGCGCTTCAATCTTTGCCGCTGTGGCACGCACCTCGAAATCGTCGCGGCGGTGCATCGCGCCGCGGAATACTTGCGGCATGAAAACGGACAATGAGCGCAGCATGATCGAACCCGATGAGCCGCCTGAGCATGGCGCACACGATCAGCCCAATCAGCGCGGCGACGAAGACGTTGCACCCACGTCGGCATTGCAACCGGCGGATCCTCGCGACGACGATCTGAGGCACGCACGCGATTCGTCGCTGCACCGGCGTGCACAGTATCAGTGGCCAGCCGATGCCGGCGGCCCGGCGGCCTCCCAGGCGCAGATGGCCGTTGAGACGTGGATCGCCCAGGACGGGGCGATGAGCGCGTGGTCCTACCGCGCGCAGGTCCGTGACACCGCCCAGATAGTACGAGACGAAGTGGGAGGCGGCGAACAGCTGGGCGCAGCACTGCCGCTGCTCGTGTACCGGCATGCACGCGCTTCGGTTGCGGTCGACGATCCCGGCCGCGCGATCCCGCTACATGCGCATGCATTTGCGCGCGAATCGTTTGTCGACGAACTCGCGCACAGCGTAAGCCGTAACCCGGTCGAGTTGCGGTTGCAACATCTCGATCCGGAGCGTGACGCCGGCGGGCGCGAAATCATCCGCATGGTGACCGAGCGCGCCGCGTGGGGCGCGCCGCTCGCGGTGGCGGCGGAACCGGCCTCGCCGTGGTTGCGTGGTCGCGGTTTTGCCTTCGACGGCGACCGCACCGATGAAGTCGCGCCGATTGACGCACATACCAAAGCGGTCGATGGTGCCGGCGATGCTACCAGGAGCGAGCTCGCCATCATCAGCGGATCGAACGACGCGGCTGTCCAACATGCGGCAGAAGCGGCGAATAGCTGGTCAGCGTGGGTCGTCGATCTCGACGTGAACCGCGAAACCGGCGATGTCGCGGTGCGCCG
>JBEKNG010000728.1:0-3447 GCA_049523075.1 Paraburkholderia sp. | reverse complement strand
AACGGGAATGTCAATTCGACATTGCCCACCAGCAGCTTCGAGCCGCCAATGGGGTCGCCCGTTGAGGCGTCGCGCGGGCCCAGCGAACTCGGCTCGTAGCCGCGCACCGACCCGATCCCGCCCGCGTAGTAATTCTTGAAGATCGGGTAAGGTCTGCCGCCCAAGCCATTGCCATAGCCGCCCTGGAAGTTGAAACCCAGCACAAAACCGCGCGCAAACGAATAATAGTACTGCGCGTTGATATCGGCCTTGTAATACTGGGTGCCACCTGCCGGCGTGCCATATTCGGCGTTCGCCTGGGTGAAGTAACCGCGGCTCGGCACCAGCGCGCTATCGCGCGCGTCCCGCGACCAGCCCACCGTGATCGGCACGTTGTTGGACACCCGGCCGAATTCGTTGACGTAGTCGATATAGCTTTGCGGCGTAGCCGAATCCACATCGAGCTGGTTCTGCTCGAGGCCCGCGCCGAAATATACCGTATCGACTTCCGAGAACGGAATGCCGAACTTGAGGTCGCCACCTATGGTGACGATCTTGAAGCTCGAATCCGTGGAGTAATAGAGCGGCTGCTGCGTGCGATAGTAAACGTCCGTAATGCGCTTGATGCCATCCACCGTGAAATACGGGTCGATCTGCGTGACGGTCAACGTGCGGTACGTCTTCGCGGTATTGATATTGACACCGAGGCTTGTGCCCGAGCCGAACACGTTGTCCTGCGACACCCCCGCCGACAGGATCGGCCCTTCGCCGGAACCGTAACCCAGGCCCAGCGTGATCGAGCCGGTGGGCTTTTCTGTGACCTTGACGTTCACATCCACCTGATCAGGGGTGCCTTCCACGGCCACCGTTGTCACGTCGACATCGGAAAAGTAGCCGAGCCGATTCACGCGGTCTTTCGACAATGCGAGGCGGTTTGAATCGAACCATGAGCTTTCGAGCTGGCGCATTTCGCGGCGCACCACTTCGTCGCGCGTGCGCGTGTTGCCCACTACGTTGATGCGGCGCACATACACACGGCGGCTCGGATCGATCTGCAGCGTGAGGTCGACCTTATGGTGCTGCTGGTCGATCAACGGCTGCGCATTCACCATGGCGAATGCATATCCGTACTCGCCGAGCTTGTCGACGAGTGCCTTGGTGGCGGCCTGCAGTTTTTCGGCCGAGAAACGGTCGCCGGCCTTGATCTTGACGAGCTTGCCCAGCTCGGTTTCCCGGTCCAGCAGATTACCCGCCAGATGGATGCCGGAAATCGTGTACGGCTCGCCCTCATGTACCGTGACCGTCAGGTACATGTCTTTTCTGTCCGGCGTGATCGACACCTGGGTCGAATCGACCGAGAACTCGAGATAACCGCGGTTCAGGTAGTACGAGCGAACGTTTTCGAGATCGCCGGTCAGCTTGTCTTTGGCGTACAGGTCGTTCTTGGTGTACCACGAGAACCAGTTCGGCGTGGACAGTTGCATCTCGTCAAGCAACGTGCCGCTGCTGAACGCCTTGTTGCCGATGAAGTTGATCTGGCGGATCTTCGCGCTCGGACCTTCTTCCACCGAAAACAGCAGCGCCACACGATCGCGGTCGATCGGCGTAAGGGTGGTCCTGACTTCGGCCGCGTAGTAGCCCCGCGTCAGGTACTGCCGCTTGAGTTCCTGCTCCGCCTTGGCGGCCAGCGCTTTGTCGTAATAGCGGCCTTGCGACAGCCCGACCGCGCGCAGCGCCTTGGTCAGATTGTCCTTGTCGAATTCGTGAAGACCGGCGAAATCGATCGAGCCAATGGCCGGACGCTCCACCACCTGCACGATCACGATATCGCCTTCGACGGCGATTTTCACGTCATTGAAGAAGCCGGTGGCGTACAACGCGCGAATCGCTTCGGAGGCCTTGTCGTCGGAGAAAACATCGCCTTCCCGGATGGGCAGATACGCGAATACGGTGCTCGGTTCGACGCGTTGCAACCCCTCGATACGGATATCTCGCACCACGAAAGGCGAGGTTGCGTGGGCCACCAGTCCATGCGCAGCTAACGCAGCGGCTGCTACCGTCTTCGGAGCAAAGCGATGAGGTTTCAACAACGTACTTCCCCAATGTATAGCTAAATCAGGCCGGACGGCCGCCTTTCGTGAGCGCCGCCAAACACTTTAAAAATGGATCAGACGAGCCAGATCGTTGAAAAGCGCGATCGCCGACAATGCGACGATACAGGCCAGCCCGGCTCTCTGGAGAACGAGCTGCCAGCGGTCGGAGACCGCTTTGCCGGTGGCAGCTTCAACCAAATAATATAACAGATGCCCCCCGTCCAATACCGGAATTGGGAGTAGGTTAAGTACGCCCAGACTAATACTGACAAGGGCCAGGAATGACAGGAATGCTGACGGACCGAGCCTTGCACTCTTGCCTGCGTAGTCAGCTATCGTCACCGGACCTGACAGGTTTTTCAGCGATGCCTCACCGGTAAGCATCCGGCCAAACATGCGCACCGAGTACGCCGCGAGATCCCACGTGCGCCGCGCGCCCAGTTGTACGCTCTCGATCGGGCCATAGCGAACCTGGATGGACGGCACCTGGGTCGCCAGTTCCGCGCCGATCCGCCCGATCTCTTGGCCGGTGGTGTCGTCGTGCTGCGCGAGCGGCACGACATGAATGTCTTCGATCTTGCCGGCCTGCTGCGCGTCGCCGCCACGCTCGACCTGCAGCGTGACGGACTTGCCAGCGTGCGTCTTGACATAGGCGATGAAGGCCGTGGCGTTATCGGTCGGCTTACCGTCGATCGACACGAGGCGGTCACCCGCTGCGAGGCCCGCGTGTTGCGCGGCGCTGCCACCCTGGACGCCTGCAACGATCAGCTTGCCGCCGCCCGGCTCGAAGCCGAGATGCGACATGAAATCGTCGTCGACGTCCTTCTCTGACACGTCGCGCAAATCCAATGGGAAGTCGAACGTCCCATGGCTGTCCTTCGCGCTCAGAATGACGCGGCGATGATCGAACGCAGCGCCCAGCAGCTTCCAGCGCAGGTCGGACCATGAACGAACCGGCTCGCTGGAACCGGCATCCGCATTGCGCACGGCGACCACCGTCTCACCGCCGTCGAGCCCGGCGAGCGCCGCAGCGGTATTCGGCGCCGGCGCGGCGACGATTGCGGCCGGCTCGCTCACACCCGTGGCAAACACGGCGGCGAACAGCACGATGGCAAGGATGAAGTTGGCGACCGGCCCGGCCGCGACAATCGCAAAGCGCTTGGCAACATGCTGGCGGTTGAACGCGTGCGGCAACGCTTCGGGGGAAATCGGCGCGCCCGCTTCACGCTCGTCGAGCATCTTCACATAGCCGCCTAGCGGCAACGCGGCGATGGTCCATTCGGTGCCTGTCTTCGGACTCACCCACTGAACCAATGGCTTGCCGAAGCCGATCGAGAAGCGCAGCACTTTCACACCGCACAAACGCGCGACACTG
>JBEKNG010000727.1:0-3452 GCA_049523075.1 Paraburkholderia sp. | reverse complement strand
CGAGCGAGGCTGAGGACGCGGCGAACGGGCGTGCCCGGTCATGCGCGCCTCGCCAGCGTGCACGTCATCGGTGCGTGAGGCTCAGGCACAGGATCAGGTGACCGGGGCCACCATCATGATGGCGATGACCTCGCCGGCCGTGGCGATCGCCACGGCGGATTCGACCGGGTTGGTGTTGAGGAACGTCCACAGGTCGATATCGTCGCGGAACTGACTCCAGGTGCCAAAAAACCCCAGCGACAGAATCAGTCCGAATAGCAGGCTGAAGCCGAGCATCACGGACAGCCATTTGTCGTGAGTCAGGAGATTGGCCGCGAAGGAAAAGGCGCTGAGACAGACGACCTGGGCGGCTAGAACGATGAGCATGCCGGGATGGTACTGAATGCCTTTATAAGTGAACGAACGCGACAGGCGTGAGCGTTCATATCTGTTGCCCATGGTCTTTCCTTGCGAGTCCCGGCTCGGCAAACGTGCGGTGGTTCTGTTTACGGTACGCCCAAATTCAATGAAGTCAAGGCACACCGGTTAGGGGGCAGCGAGTGATGGCAGGCTACGGTTCGGCGCAGGCAAAACTGCTTGCATGGTTGACATTTCCCTTGCCGAGATAACGCGGAAACATCGGATACCTGCATAACGGCCGCATGCGTCCGTTCGTGGCTAAGGCGATATCTGTCGCGGTCAGCGTCTCCGGGGATACGCCGTGCGTGACCCAGTTGTCGAGCGCGCTTAGCAGGTCGACCGAAGGAATAAATACCCCGTTGCCGTGCTGATAGCCTGGCACCATGTAAAGCCGCATGAATGAATCGACCTTGTCGCTGCCGTAACGCGTGATCAGCGCGTCGTGATATGCAATGGTCTCATTCGGGCTGATGACTTCGTCGGCGAGTCCCTGCAGCGTGATCAGTTTGCCGCCGTGCGCGATGTAGCGGGAAAGGTTGGTGTCCATCGCGCCGATCGTCTGGGACAGCGCGAACAGTTGCCGCAAGTAGTGGCCCGGATGCAGCAGGTCGAAGTTGACGGAATTGAACGTCTCATCCTGGGTGACGAAATAGCGGAGGTAGCTGTCGCCTTGAGTGAACAGGTAACCGTTCGCCACGAAGGTCGGCGCAGGCTGGCGCACCGGATCGTGCGCAAGGCCGAGCATCCCGGTCAGGCGCGTGCCCTCGAATACGTTGTAGCCGGCGTAGCGGTTCGCGTTCCATGCGAGCGGGTAGGGAAGCGCGAGGCCGTCGCGCAGGACCAGCAGGGTCGCAATCTGCGGCTCCGTGAGGCACTCGTCGTTGCTGGCGGACGATGCGCTTGCCAGGTTCGCCGGACAGCGCAGCGAGTCGATCACCTCCTGCTCGTGCTGGCGGCATCCCTCAACGTCGCTCACGATGCCATCGCCGACGCCGTCCAGTTTGTCGCACACATCCAGGGTGCGTTGATAGACCCGCTCGAGCAGTGCGGGCGGCACGTAGCCGCCGGGCACGCCGTACTCGGCGTGGCCGAGAGCGACGCCGAGCAGTCGCACGCCCGAAAAGTTGAGCGCGGGCGAGTTCGCGATCACGCCGTCATAGTCGTCGCCATATCGTTGCATGACCGTGTAGCCTTCGCGGCCCCCGGTCGAGCCGCCGGCGAAGTACATCTTCTCGGCTGGCCGGCCGTACACGCGCTCGATCAGGGCGAGCACGGCATCGTGGGTTTTCTTCAGGTGCGCATAGCCGAAATTGATCACCGCTTCATTGACGAGACCGAACGCGGCGAACGCGGAATTGCCGGTATGGCCGGAGTCGTCGCCGAACGTCGCATACCCTTCCGCGAGTGGTGCGTGGACCGGCGAAAAAGGCATGACGCCGAGGCCGCTGACCACCACGCCGTCATACCCGCCGCCGCCCAGTTGCAGCGCCCGGCCGTTCCAGCGCACCGGCAGGTTCAGGTCGAAGTGGATATCGGGCGTGCTGGCCTCAACGGCTTTGATGCTGCCGGTGATGCGGCAAAATTCGCCGCTCTGGTTGCCGCTTGCGGTGGCGGGAATCATCGTCGCGCTATCGATATGCACGCCGCGGGTGGGCAAGGCGATGACCTCGGGCGCCAGGGTGGTGCCGGCGAGCGGCGCGCATTGCGCGGCGAGCGGTGCCGCTTCGTGCGACAGCGCCATGGCAGCGCCAGGCGCGAGCAGCAGCGCCGCGCATAGCAGCGCGCACGTCACGCGCGAGCGCCAGCGTGTCGCGGCGCTCACGACCCTCGCCGCCCTCGCGACCCTTGCCGCCCTCGCGCTCATCCGCACCCGGCGCCGTTGACCGCGGCGCGTGACGACTCGGCTTTCCAGCCGCTCCAACCGCGTGCAATCACCAGCATCGCGGTGATCGCGACAAGATCGCCGCTCAGCGCCACGAGCACGCCGGCTATGCCGTGAAAGGCGTGCGGCGTGGCCGTATCGACGAGCAGCGACACGAGCGTGCCGGTCACGAAGCAGACCAGTCCGGTGCGTCCGACTCTCACGACGGCCGGCAGTTGCTGGGCGAGCCAGGCGACGCTGCCGATGCGCACCAGCCGGGCCGTGACACAGAGAATGGCGAGGAAGTTGATCACGCGATCCACCGACAGGTTCTGTTTAAGCGTGCCGGGCAGCGGCTGCGTCAGCACGAAAAGTTTGACCACTGCGAAGGCGAGTACGGCAGCCAGGGCGGCACGCAGCAGCCAGCGCGCCGCGTTCGACGCATGGAAGCGCTCGTTCACGGGATGCACGCGGCTCACGATGCCGAGTACGAACATCAGTTGCCATGCAAACGGATTGAAAGCCCAATCGCCGACGTCGTCAATACTGAATAAAACCGCCAGCGGGCGCGCGGCGGCCCAGATTGCGACGCTCAGTATCAACGCGCCTACCGCCGAACGCCGCGCGAGCGGCACGGTAAGCGGCACGCATAACGCGAAGATCACGTACATCGGCAGGACGCTCGACAGGTACGGCTGCCGGCGCAAGACGAGAATATCGAGCGCTTCGCGCAGCGGTTGGCTGGCGAACGGAGGCCAGCCGGTCATCTCGACCATCGGCTGGTTCAGGTGGAAGAGGGCAAGTAGCGCGCCGGACACCAGCGTCAGCAGAGCGGTCAGCAGATAGGCGCGATAGATCTCCCAGCAGCGTTTGACAAAGCGCAGTTGCGCGGCGCCTGGGCCGCGTTTTGCGAGCACCGCCGTATAGGCCGCCGCCGACGCGTAACCGCCGAGAAACACGAACACCTCGGCTGAGTCACAGAACGCATACGCGTGCAGCATTAGATGCGACAGCGCGCTGCCGGGGATGTGGTCCAGAACGATGACGATCAGCACGATCCCGCGGAAGAAATCCACTTCGATCGAGCGTCCTACGCGTGATTCCATTGCGATCCTCGCGATAGATGCCGCGCGTGCGCAGATGTGCGCAATCAGGTGACATAGGGCCAATCCGCAACCGCTGGGCCTGGTCA
>JBEKNG010000726.1:0-3459 GCA_049523075.1 Paraburkholderia sp. | reverse complement strand
GGCGTTACCGCTCGTGATCGTCGCGCTGCTCGCGCTGGCCGCAGTCGGTGCGTCGAACGTCACCGTGATCCTCGTGATCGGCATCACCTTCATGCCGATCACCGCGCGCACCGTGCGCGCCGCGGTGTTCGCCGAACGCCATCTCGACTACGTTGCTGCCGCTCAACTGCGCGGCGAACGGGCGCCGTACATCATGTTTGTGGAGATCCTGCCGAACGTGCTGCCGCCGATCATCGTCGAAGCCACCGTGCGTCTCGGCTATGCGATCTTCGCGGTGGCGACGCTGTCGTTTCTCGGCTTCGGCATCCAGCCACCCTCCGCCGACTGGGGTCTCGCGTTGTCCGAGTCGTACACACTGATGGCGGGCGGCGCATGGTGGACCGTCGTCTTCGACGCCGTGGCGATCGCCTCGCTGGTGGTCGGCGTGAACCTGATCGCCGACAGCGTGCAAGGCGTACTCGACCAATGAACGGCCCGCCGCCCGCCTCGTTCCCCGCCTTCGACGTCTCGAAGAGCGAGCGCACCGACGCGCTGACCGTCGTCGGTCTGACGGTCACCTACCGGATTCGCGGACGCGACCGCGAAGTCCTGCACGACATCTCGTTGCGCGTGAGACGCGGCGAAGCGTATGGGCTCGTGGGCGAATCCGGTTGCGGCAAATCGACCATGGCGATGGCGACGCTGCGCTACCTGCCGCGCAACGGCAAGGTAAAAGCGGGCAAGATCCTGATTGCCGGACAGGACGTGCAGGCGCTCGACGCCGACGCGTTGCGCACCATGCGCGCCACGGCGATCTCGATGGTCTACCAGGACCCGGGGCGCGCGCTGAATCCGTCGATGACGATTGCACGCCAGGTTGCCGAAGCCTTCGAAGCGGCCGGCGCCACCCGCAGCGAGGCGCTGACGCGCACGCTGGAGATGCTGCGGCGCGTGCGCATTGCAGCGCCTGAACGGGTGATGGACAGTTATCCTCATCAATTGTCGGGCGGCATGCAGCAGCGCGTGGTCATCGCGATGGCGCTCGCCTCCAACCCCGCCCTCCTGATTCTCGACGAGCCCACCACCGGGCTCGATGCAACGGTCGAAGCCGAAGTACTGGACCTCGTCGCGCAACTGCGCAAGGAACTCGGCACGGCGGTGCTGTTCATCAGCCACAATCTCGCTGTGATCGGGCGTATGTGCGAGCGCGTCGGCGTGCTGTATGCGGGCAAGCTGGTCGAAGAAGGCGCCACGCAAGATGTCTTTGCGCGGCCGCGTCATCCGTACACCGTCGGGCTGCTGCGCTGTTTGCCGACCTCGGGCCGCAGCAAGACGCTCGAGCGGCTTGACACGATCGCAGGTCAGCTGCCCGCCCCGGGCTCGATCACGCAAGGCTGCATCTATGCGGATCGCTGCCGTCTTGCCGACGAGCGCTGCCGTCGCGATGCGCCACCGCCGCACCGGGTCGCTGCTGCGCACGGCGATCAGATGTCGCGCTGCCACTATCACGAACGCGCGATGGAATTGCCCCGCGCAAACGCCGGCGCCTCAGCACCACGCGCCGACGCTGACGACGCCGTGCAGGCGCTGGCCGCCGCCCCGGGCACACTCGTGCTGCGCGCCGAGCGGGTTTCGAAGACCTTCCACGTCGCGGGCGTCGCATTGAAGGCGGTCGACGACGTCTCGCTCGATCTCGCCACCGGCGAGACCCTGGGCCTTGTCGGCGAATCGGGCAGCGGCAAGACCACGCTCGCGAAGCTGATGCTCGGCCTGCTCACGCCCGATGCCGGCAGCGTCCTCGAACTCGACGGCACGCCTCTGCCGGCACGCGTCACACGGCGCAACGACGAGCAGGTCAAGTCCCTGCAGATCGTGTTCCAGAACCCCGACTCGGCGCTCAACCGGTCGCACTCGGTGAGGCGCCTGATCGGCCGCGCGCTGTCGCGACTCGCCGCGTTGCGCGGAGCGGCGCAGGATGAACGGCTCGCCGCGCTCACTGAGGCAGTGCGCCTGCCGGATCGCTATCTGAGCGCACGCACACGGCAATTGTCCGGCGGCCTCAAGCAGCGTGTCGCCATTGCGCGGGCGTTCGCGAGCGAGCCGCGGGTGGTGGTCTGCGACGAGCCGACCTCCTCACTCGACGTTTCGGTGCAGGCGTCGATCCTCAACCTGCTCGCCGATCTGCAGCGCGAGCGCGGCGTGAGCTACGTGTTCATCTCGCACGATCTACACGTGGTGCGCTATCTGTCTGATCGCATTGCCGTGCTCTACCTCGGACGCCTGCTCGAGATAGGGCCGGCCGCCGCCGTCTTTGCCGGACCGCATCATCCCTATACCGAAGCGCTGCTGTCTTCCTCCCCCGCGCTCGACGCCGCTCCACACGGCGAACGAATCCGCCTCTCCGGCGAAGTGCCGAGCCCCGCTGCACCGCCTTCGGGCTGCGTGTTCCATACGCGCTGCCCGCGCAAGTTCGGTGCCGTCTGCGAACAGCAGGACCCACCCTTCATCGACGCCGGTGACGGGCACCGGATCCGCTGCCACATTCCCGTTCAGGACCTGCGCACGCTGCAAAGCGCGCCGCACGAAGGGTAGCGCGGCACCTGGCGGTACATGCAGCACCACGTGCGGCGCGACCATCCGCGTAACGATTGCAGCGGCTTTAGCAATCAATTCGGGTGCGTTTCACGTGCGAAACGTTTTACGTCAATTCACCCCACCCTACGTCACATCCATCGCAGAGAGGTCAAATCGGACGGGCGTCAGCGGCCAATGGCATGGATATCGCTATAGAACGGGCGGTATCCGGCCCGCGATGAACGAGCCAGCCGCGTGCGCGAACCGTCGCGCTGAACTCCATTCGAATGGCTCAGCGCCGCGGCACACCGCGCACCGTCGACATCGCGCGTGGCAAACGCATCGGCAACCGGCGTTTGCCAGACCGCGCGAGGGAGGGGGACTCAATCAAACGGGCCGGAGCCAAATAATGATCGGCAGAACGGTGACAGTTCCGTGCCCATCGTGTGCGCTATACGGCGACACGCGGCGCGCAAGGCGAACTCGGGGAGCGATGAGGCCCACAACGCGATAGGCCATTCGCAGACGACCAAGCTTGAGAGACGGCAGCGAACGAGGAGCTGGCGTCTCCTCGGGAGAGAAGTCATGAAAACCACAAAATTAAATCAGTATTGCTACGGGATAGCCAAAGGAGTGGCTGTATTGGCAGCGGGCGTGGGGTTGCTTGCTTCTCACGCGGCGTACGCGGACTCGTCGGATAACGGCCTGAAGCTGGCGGTTGCAGCGGGCACTCCGTTGCCCGCCAGCGGCGCGGCCGCCACGACCCAACTCGTGCAGGACGATCCGTCCGCGACTGGAGAAGCGGCCTATGCAGCCACCATGGCTGATGATGTCGCAACGATCTTCTCGGTCCAGGAGTGTCGTGCCACCGAGTCCGGAAGCTGCACACCGCACCCGCGTGGCGGC
>JBEKNG010000725.1:0-3468 GCA_049523075.1 Paraburkholderia sp. | reverse complement strand
CAGCGCTATGGTTTTTAACGTGCTCGATGAATGCGCGCAATTTGGGCAAGACATGGCGTCTGCCTGAGTGGTACAGAAAGACTCCCGGCGTCGTGAGCGCAAAGGATGTCAGCAGCGCTTCCAATCGGCCGTCGGCGATCGGCGCTGCGGCGAGCGGGCCGGGCACTTGTGCAAGTCCCGCACCTTGAATCGCCGCCCCGAGGAGTGTGGGGTAGTCGTGCGCGATTAGCGGCCCGGAGACGGTTGCCTCAACGGCCTTGCTGCCGTCGACAAAGGACCAAGGCGCGATCGACCCGTTCGAGCGGCGCATGCGCAGGCAGGCGTGACCACGCAGATCGTCGATGCGCTGAGGCCGGTTTCGCCGCGACAGATAATCTGGGCTGCCAACGACCTCGAACGGGAACGGCGGCGTCAGTCGTACCGCGACCATGTCGGCCGCGATGAACTGGCCCAGCCGGACGCCGGCGTCAAACCCTTCGGCCGCGAGGTCGACCAACTCCGCGCTTGCGACAATCTCTACCACGACCTCGGGATAGGCCCGGCAGAAGGACGCGATCAGTGGTTCCAACACGATCGGCAATACTGCTCTCGGCACCGAGAGGCGCAACAGCCCGGTTGGTCGCTGTCCGAGGTCATGCGCCACATCGCTTGCAGCGACGAGTTCCTCAAAAGCTGGCTTTGCTCGTACAAGGAATCGTTCGCCGGCTTCGGTCAGGCCGACACTCCGCGTTGTGCGTACGAAGAGCGCGGCGCCGACGCGCGCCTCGAGTACGCGTATCGTCTGGCTGATCGCCGAAGGCGTCACCCCGAGCTCCGCGGCCGCTCTACGAAAACTGCGGTGCTGGGCAACGCTCAGGAACGCCTCGACACCGTCGAGCGCGCCTTGGCGGACTGTGAAGTTTTGCTTCATAACCCATCAATATTATCGTGAATAGTCACACGTTGAAAGCGGCCCTAAAATCTGCTTGCGAATCAGACTTTAGCCCGGGGGACAAGCGGCTCACACTTCGGCATCTCCTGGTAGGCCGACTCGGCATCCTGATCGCGGTGTTCGAGGCTGCATAGACCAAACAATCATAGGAATCCGAAATGTCACCCGAAACCATCTTCCAGATACACCTCGTTCTAGGCTATGTCGCGTGGCTGCTTTGCTTCTTCGTGTACGTCCTGCCCAAGCTTAAGTCGATGGGCCGCGTCGACGCTCAACGCGCCATCGCTACGCTGCACAGCTTCCGCTTTTTCGGGCTTGTCTTCATACTTCCCGGCGTCGTCGGCCCCGGTCTGCCGGCCGGCTTCGCGCAGTTCGCCGCTTATGGTGACTTCGTAACCGGAGTGCTGGCTATCCTGGCGCTGCTCACGGTCAGGATACGTCCGCTCTTCTGGCTTTTCGTGTTCACCTTCAATGTAGTGGGGGTGGCCGACATCATCGTCGACTATTACCACGCGACTCGGATCGGCCTTCCTGCAGTGGCGGGGCAACTGGGTGCCGCATACGCGATCCCGATCATCTACGTACCTCTGCTGATGATCACGCACTTCGTCGCGTTCTATTTGCTGATGCGTCGTCAGCCAAAGGCGACGTGGGCTTTCGCCGGTGATGCGGCTGCGTCTTAGATCTGCTTGGGCACGCGGCGCCGCCGCAATCTCGCCAAGATCCATCTACGAGCGTACTACCTCAGGGAAGCAGATGGGCGACCACAAGGGCGCGACTTCGAGGGGCGGCTTCCGGGGGACAACCAGTCCCGCCAATAATGTATGACCAGTCGCCGCTTTTTTAAAGCTTCGCCCTCCGATCCCATGGCGGTTCATCGCCAAACGCTTCCGTAAGGTAATCGACGAACCGGCGCACTTTAAGCGGTATGTGCCGTGCGCTCGGATAAACCGCCTGGATCACTAACTCAGTGGCGCGGTAGGCCGGCAGCAGCGCCACAAGTTCGCCGCGCCGCAGGTGCTTGCCAAACACGAATGTCGGGCCATACGCGATGCCGGCTCCCGCAAGCGCAGAGGCAAGCAGCGCATCGTTGCCACCGATCATCGAGGCTGGGGCGAGTCCGAGGCAGACGCAGATGGCTACCGTATCGCTGATCTTGCTGCCGATGCCGAGGGCGTCATAGAAACGCTGGGATTGCAGCGCTACGTTCTCGTCGGTCACTCGATGGGCGGCAAGTTCGCGCAACTCATCGCATCGCGTCGGCCGCGCGGGCTTGAGGGCCTTGTGCTCGTCGCACCGTCGCCACCGTCACCGATGCTCCTCTAAGATGAGCAACGTGCGACGTTGACTGGCGCATATCAATCTCGGGAATCGGTCGAATTCGTTATCGACCACGTCCTGACCGCGAAACCGCTCGAGGCCGCCTGCCGTCAGCAAGTCATCGAGGACAGCCTGAAGGCCGCGCCGCAGGCAAAGGCGGCGTGGCCAAACGTGGCGATGCGCGAAGACATCACCGAGGCGGTGGCGTCGATTGACGTCCCGACCATCGTCATCTCCGGGGAGCTAGACCAAGTGGATCGCGTCGCGACGCTACAGGCCGAACTGCTGCCTCGCATTCCGCACGCGGCGATGCACATCCTGCCGGGAACCGGACACCTGTCGCCACTGGAGGCTCCGGCCAAAGTCGCACAGGTGATTGCGCGCTTCGTCGCCGCTATCGAGGACGAGTCCGCCGTGTGCAGCACGCCCGGCCAGGTCCGGTTGTTTTCGACGCGGCGCTGAACGCGGGCGATCTCAATGCCCTGCTCGGTGTGTTTAGCAATCAGGCTACGATACGGATGACGAACGGCGAGGTGGTACAAGAAAGCGATGCCGAATTGCGTAGCGGTCTGGCGCAACTGCTGGCAATGCGACCGCGCATTCGCAACTCCGTGCGTCGTGTGCTGCAGAGCGGCGACATCGCACCTGTCCTTGTACTCGATGACCCGCTACGAGGCGGCTTTTGTTTGAAGGCGGATGTAAACGCTAGAATCGCGATTCGCCAGACCCAAGGTGGGAGTCTGGAACCAATGCAGAACTGCGAAGTAGCGAGGAATATGATGGAGACAGGTAGGCTTATTACAATTGCTTTCACCATCGTCGCGGCATCCTTAGCTGGTTGCGCGAGCGTGGCCGAAAAAAACGCCGACCAGTGCGAACAGATGATGCAAAGCAAAGCAGAACCCGCGCTCGTTTCGGTGACCGAAAAGCAGCCGGCGCCTGACGGCCGCTCCGTGCTCGTAACTGGCATGCTCGAAGACCAGCGCTTAAATACTGTCGTACCTGCAAAAGTGGAATGCCGATTCGACGGCAAGTCGCTTGCAGCCTTTCATTGGCTAGCTCCCGCCACGTTGGCGGATTCAGATGACACGCATTCCAACGCCCGAAACATGGCGCATTATTGATATTTCCTTAAATCATGACAACCTTAGAGCGTCTCAAGCGTTATATGTCCAGGGCGATCATGGAGACAAGCTGGCATGGCGCAAAGGCGATTG
>JBEKNG010000724.1:0-3469 GCA_049523075.1 Paraburkholderia sp. | reverse complement strand
CACGGCGCCATATGGCGAGCGTACGCCGACGAGGCCGGTTGCGAACTGATCCAGATTGGTCTTGCCGATCAGGATGGCGCCCGAGTCCAGCAGACGCTGCACGGCGAACGCCGACTCCTCCGGCGTGTAGGCGAACGCGGGACACGCGGCCGTGGTGGGCATGCCCGCCACGTCGATATTATCCTTCACGGCGAACGGCACGCCGAACAGCGGCGCGCGCTCGAAGAGCGCCGCACCCGCTTCGGCCTGCAGGGCTTCGAGCTGCGCGGCCCGGGCGTAGAGATCCTCCGCGCTGACGCGATGGATCCAGACTTCGGGGCGATCGACGGCGTCGATCCGCCGCAGCGTTTCCTCGACGCATTGGGTTGGCGTGAGCGTGCCCGACGCATAGCGCGCGGCGAGCTTGCTAATGGAACAGACGGCGTGGGCGTTAGCAGTGGTAGTCATGAGTTCAATCTTGAATACAAGTTTGAACTCAATTAGCAGGACTTATGCCAGTTGAACGATCTGGTGCGTGTTCAAAGGCGCAGAGGCTTACGCAGCGGGCGTTTTCGGTAGGCGTTCTGTCCGCCTGGGAACGCGCGGCGGCGATTTTCGTCGGCCAGGCGACGGCCTATGTTTGTGCGTCATTCCCCACAACAGGGCGAGCGTGAACCGCGACGGAACGTCGCAGCTATCATCTGAGGATCCGTTTGGCCGCCGACACCAGAACAGGTCACTGGAGTGCCTGGTGCTGCCGCGCCGCCCTACTCCGCGCTCGCCGCGACACGCGCCGCCAGTTTGGCGTCGTAGCTCGAATGCACATGCACGCGTTTTTGCTCCGGATAGGCGTACGTATAGGCCTTGCGCAACGCTAGCGACGCCTCATGGAAGCCGGACAGAATCAGCTTTTGCTTGTTCGGATAGTTGGCAATGTCGCCCACCGCAAAGATGCCCGGCCGCGAGCTTTCATAGTTCGAGGTATCGACGTCGATGCGCCCGGCATGCAGGCTCAAGCCCCAGTTCGCGATGGGCCCAAGGTCCGCGACAAGTCCATACAGCGCGACGACATGCTCCGCCTCGATCTGTGTGGCGCCACCTACCTGACGGATCTCGAGCGATTCGAGCTTGCCTTCGGGCGCATTCAGCCCGGCTATCGCGCCGACCATGAACGCCATCTCCCCTGCCTCGACCGCGCGGCGCATTTTCTCGACGCTCGAATCCACCGCACTGAAGCCATTGCGCCGATGCACGAGGGTCAGCTTGCCCGCCACCGAACGCAGGGCCAGCGCCCAGTCGAGCGCGGAATCTCCGCCACCCGCCACCACCACAGTCTTGCCGGCGAAATCTTCGAGATTGCGCACGCTGTAATGCACATGACGCCCTTCCAGCGGCACGGCCTCTTCCAGCGCGAGCCGCTGCGGGGCAAACGCGCCGTTGCCGGCGGCGAGCAGGATCGCCGCCGCATCGAACTCAAGGCCCGCGCCGGTCTTCACTGTCCAGCGGCCGTCAGCGCGCTGCTCGACCGTGTCGATCCGCTGGCCGAGATGAATCGGCACATCGAAGGGCCGGCATTGCTCCAGCAGACGCTCGACCAGTTCGCGCGCGGTGCACGACGGAATGGCCGGGATATCGTAGATGGGCTTGTCCGGATACAGCTCGATGCATTGACCGCCCGGTTGGTCGAGCGCGTCCACGATCTGGCATGACAAACCGATCACGCCAGCCTCGAACGCAGCGAACAGTCCAACGGGACCCGCGCCGACGATCAATACGTCGGTGCGGACAGGTTCCTTCGAGGTGGGCGATGCCTGTAGTGCATCGGATGCATCTGACAACGGAGCAGCTTGGGAAGTCATTCGGTGTCCCTGGTGTTGAGCATGCCTAAGCGTGCATGAGCGTACATCAACGCGTATCAGCTCCCCCACCATACAGACTCAACCGCATCCGGGCAACGAAGACACCACGAGCGGTGTGGGCAGCGCCTGCCGCGCCGCTTGCTGCACTTGGAATAGACGCGTGATGCCGACGTACGCACCCGCCTGCGATTCGCCTTGCAGCCGGCTTGTGCTGCCCACGCCTTCGCGCGAATTGGCGAGCAGCGAGAAATTGGCCTGTAAAGTGTCCGCGATAAGATAGGGGTTTGCTCCCAGCCGGCATGGCTGAACCTGACGGCACGCCCTCGATGAACGCACCTGAATTGACCGAACACGAACACCTTGGCCTGTATCTGCGCAACACCGATACCGGCGCCGAATGGTGGCGTGTCACCGTGGCAGATAGACCACAAACGTATCGCCTCGAGCACGTCATCGAACCTGCGCAAGGCAACGCGTCCGTCGACATCGATCTCGTGGTGGATGCCGAGAACCTGCGCGCAAAGCTGAAGAAATGGCATCGCGAAGGTTTTGTATTCGAGGCGCGTGGCGCGTCGCCCACAGCCGATGCACAGCAGCGCGCTGCGTTCATGCCTGCGTTGCAACGCGTCGCGGCGGCGCGGCGCAACTCATCGGTCGAGACAGGCCACTCAGTCCGGATCGGCGAAATCGAAGTGCCTTGCGGCGCCCCTGGCCCGCTGGTGCCGCGCATCAATCCGGCTTATCTGTTCTCGGAGCGCTTTAACGACATCGTCGAAGATATTGTCGAGAACAAACGCGTCATGCTGATCGGGCATACAGGTGCAGGCAAGACCAGTCTGATTGAGCAGGTCGCTGCGCGTGCGCAGCATGGCGTGGTGCGCTCGAACATGAACGGCCAGACGACCGTGGGCGATTTCGTCGGCTTCTGGACCGTCAAGGGCGGTGAAACACTCTGGGTGGACGGCGTCCTGCCCACCGCGATGCGTGAAGGCCTCTGGTTGATCGTCGACGAAATCGACTTCGCCGAGCCATCGATTCTCGCTGCCCTCACCGCTGTGCTCGAACCACGCGGGCGGCTCACCTTGAAGGAGAAGGGCAACGAGGTGGTCGAGCCGCATCCGGCGTTTCGTCTGTTCGGCACCGCCAACGCGGTCGGCGCGATGAGCCAGTTTCGCCATCTGTACCAGGGCGCGAATCTGATGAACGAAGCTTTCCTCGACCGCTGGCGTGTCTATCTGCTCGACTATCTGTCGCCTGCTGAGGAAGCCGACGTGCTGGTGCGCACGCTTGCCCCGCACATGACGCATGCAATCGCCGCCACCCTGGCGGCGATTGCCGCCGATTGCCGTGCTGCGTTCGCGCGTGAGGATCTGTCGAGCGCCTTCTCCACCCGCCGGCTACTCGACTGGGCCGAGCTGATGCTGCGCACCGGCGACCCCGAGCGCGCGGCCGGCCCCGCGATCTACGCCAAGGTCAGCCCCGAAGACGCCACGCTGATCCGCGGCATCATTCGCCACCACATCGCCCCCGCCGGGTGAGCGCGATGCACACGGCGCGCGACGCCCGAGGGTTCGAGTTCGAGTCCGCACTCAGTAAGATCGCGCGCGTCCTCACGGGGCAATACGGCGTGA
>JBEKNG010000723.1:0-3477 GCA_049523075.1 Paraburkholderia sp. | reverse complement strand
CGCGCATGACGTCAATTTCGGAGAGCGCCTGGTAGCGGTTGGGTAGCGGCCGGTTACTCCGCAAACAGCGTATTCAGCGCACTGGCCGCTTCGCTGTCCACCGTGTTCCACGTCACGGTCTCCGCCTCGAAAATATAGTGCGTAGTGTATTTGCCGAGGCGCGTGAGAATTTCCTCCTGAATCAGCTCCGGCGCGACTTCCAGCTTCAGATACCACGCAGTCGACGATAGGCGCGTCTGAAAGGCGCCGTACTCGGCCAGCAGATGATCGAACGCGTCAGCATCGTGATCGCGGCAAACGATGACCAGATTTCCCTTCATGCATCTCTCCCGATAGTGCGGTAACGACAAGCTTCATATGAAGCTTGATCATACCTGCTTAGCTCGGGGGCGGCGGCGCGCGGCGCGGACAGAGTCCCGCTGGCTGCCCATGCCAGCTCACCAGGTCGTGGCGGCGGTGCGCGCCGGCGGCGCGGTGTCGTCCGGCGGGAGCGCCTCAGTGCGGTCGCGGCCGCCCGTTTTGGCGGCATAGAGCGCCAGATCGGCGCGGCTCACGATTTTCTCGGGCAGATCTTCCGGCGACAGTTCGGTAATGCCGATGCTGACACTCAGGTTGGCCGAGGCCGGCAGCTTGGTCGACGGCACGGCCTTGAGCCGGGTGCGCAGCCGTTCGACAACCTCGCGGCCGCCTTCGAGTGCAGTGGCCGGCAACAGGATGCCGAATTCCTCGCCGCCCAGCCTGCCGATCGCGTCGCTGCCGCGCAGTTCGGCGCGGCAGGTATCGACGAAGTGCTCGAGCGCACGGTCGCCGGCGGCGTGGCCGAAGCGATCGTTGATCTGCTTGAAGTGATCGAGGTCGCCAATCGCCATACACAGCGGTTGGCCGCTCGCGCGGGCACGTTCGATTTCGTGCCGCAGCAGGTCGAGGAAGTAGCGGCGCGACAGGGCGCCGGTCAGCGCATCGTGGCGGGCCTCGGCGGCCAGCAGCGTGTTGGCCGATTGCAACTGCTCGGCAAGGTCGCGCGTGGCCCGGTGGTGGCGGCGCTCGCGCACATAGGACACAGTAATCACCCACGCCAGTGCCGCGGTGCCGGCCAGTGTCAGAAACACCAGCAGGCGGTCGCGCTTATGGTTGCGCAGCAGTTCGGGCCAGGCGGCGAGCGGATCGACCAGATGGGCGGACAGCCCCGAGTTGAGACCGCCGCGCGTTTCATAGAGGGCCGGCGCGGACCGGTCCGCGGTGCCGAACAGTTGCACCGCGATGTCCGCGGGCACCCACGGCGCCTGCTCGCGCACCTGCTCCATGTCCGCCTCGATCTGGACGTCCGGAAAGTCTCCGTGGCGATAGATGTTCTGGCGTTCGGCGGCGCTCATCTGCTTGATGTGTCCATCCGGCAGGACGTGGCCTTCCAGCGCGCTGTTGTGGGCCATGATGATCACGCCATTCTCGTCGGCGACGAAGGTCCCCGCATGGGCGACCCAGTGGCGCAAGCGCGAAATCCCGACCTTGGCGATCACCGCACCGACCAGCACGCCGTCGTCATACACCGGCGCGGCGATGAAGATGCCCGGTTCGCCGCTCGCACGCCCGACACCGTAGGCCTCGCCGAAGGCGCCAAGCAGCGCGTTGGACAGAAAGTTGCGCCCGCGCATGTCGATGCCGATGAAGTTGCGGCTCTGCGTGTTGCTGGACGCGACGCACAGGCCGTTGGCGTTGACGAGCCAGATGGAGTCGAGTCCGGAAAAGCCCTGGGCGTCATGCAGGAAGCCGCTGAGGGCCTGCAGTTCGGGTACCTTGAGCAGGGTTGTGCGCAGTGTCTCGACCGGCACGGCGCTACTTGCGGCATACCCTTGCGACTGCGAGAGCGCGTGCTGGACGACGTTGATTTCCGCCATCGTGGCCGGAATGGCGCGGGACATGGAGAGGTCACTGGCGATCACTTCGGCCATGTTGTCGACGATCGACGAAGACATCTGCCGTTGCGAGTGCAGGGCGGCATCGAGCTCCTGCTGAACCATCCGGTCCGCAATCATGCCGGACAGGAACCAGCACACGAGCACCACCAGCCCGAAGCTGAGCGGTCCGATTGCCTGGCGCAAGGAATTCCTGTTCATCGACTCTTTGATCCGTCTGACTTGGGTTGCAACAAAGGTCAATCGTTGCAGCGCGCCGGCGCTGAGTCGTTGCTGGGGGCGGTGGATGATTCGCGGCGATCGTGGACCGCCGGGTCTCTTATGTATATCTGGCTGGCCCGAACCGTGCGCCCTGTCACGATTTTAACCGCCAGGTGGCGCAGCGCCATCCGTTATTGCAATTCGGCGCGCCCCTATCAGGTAATTAACGACCAAAGGGGTCGCTTTCTGAACGGCGCCGCGGGTTTTCCAGATGTATCCGGCATACCACGCGACCGGCCGGCCGAAATCCGTTCGCGCGCGGCCGCGTCACTGATTTGCCGCGAAAGGTTGTGCCTGAAACACAGGTTGTAGTAGTGTCGTGCCGTCCAAAACAAGGAAAGCTCGCCAGCCCTCGGGCGGCGCCTGCCCTGACAGGCGGCCGCAGCGGTGATCCGGGGCGTTTCGCCCAGGATCTGCCGCCGCCGGTCTATGTATCTCCGACGCTAACGACTACCGTGCATATGCTTGTTGTCATGCCTGACTTCCGCTGTCCGGACCCGTCTTCCGGCCTTCGCGCTGTGCTTGCCGCGCAGCCGGCAAGTCCTGCCAATCCTGCACTTCCGGCGCCGTCCAACGCGGCCAGTCTCCACGTAGCCTACGCAAACAGGAAGGGCGTCTGATGGACTTCAGTTTCGACCTGAAACGTACCGCCAATGCCTCCGCGTGGCGTCTGCTGCCCAACGGCTGGGACTTCGTCGCCTTTCCGCTGATCATCTGCGTGATCGCTTCCGTGGCGATCGGTTTTCACCAGACGCTCGCGCCGATGTCGACGTTGAAGACCCAGGTCATCTCGCTCAACCCGGCGAACCTGCCTGAATACGCGCTGCGCACGACGCTGCGCATGCTCGCGGCGATGGTGGCGTCGCTGACGTTCACGCTGACCTACGGGACGCTCGCGGCGAAGAGCCGACGCGCGGGCCTCGTGCTGGTGCCGATTCTCGACATCCTGCAGTCGGTGCCGGTGCTTGGCTACATTTCGTTCACGGTGACGTTCTTCCTCGCGCTGTTTCCGGGGCGCGTGCTGGGCGCGGAGCTGGCGGCGATCTTCGCGATCTTCACAAGCCAGGCGTGGAACATGACCTTCAGCTTCTATCAGTCGCTGCGCACGGTGCCGCGCGATCTGGACGAGGTGTCACGCGGTTTCCACCTGACCGGCTGGCAGCGCTTCTGGAAGCTCGAAGTGCCGTTCTCGATGCCGGGCCTCATCTGGAACATGATGATGTCGATGTCGGGTGGCTGGTTCTTCGTGGTGGCCTCCGAGGCGATCACGGTGGGCAACAACACGATCACGCTGCCGGGTATC
>JBEKNG010000722.1:0-3492 GCA_049523075.1 Paraburkholderia sp. | reverse complement strand
CGGTCGTCGAGCGGTCGTGCTCGAATGGGATCGCCAGCGCGCGGCCGCCCCAGCCGCGCACCAGCGCCGACTCGGGAAGCTTGTCCATGTCGTAGTCGCCGCCCTTGACCAGAATGTCAGGGTGCAGCGCTTCGATCAACGACACCGGCGTCTGCTCCTCGAAACACACCACCCAATCGACACTTTCCAACGCCGCCAGCAAGGCCATCCGGTCAGCTTCGTTGTTGATCGGCCGGTCGTCGCCCTTGCCCAGTCTGCGCACCGAGGCGTCGCTGTTCACCCCGACAATCAGGCAGGCGCCGAGGGCCTTCGCATCGGCCAGATAAGTAACGTGGCCGCGGTGCAGGATATCGAACACCCCGTTCGTGAAGACCACCGGCCCAGTGAGCGAAGGACGCAGTTGGGCCAGGGTGTCGCGGGTCGTGAGCTTGCGTTCGAAAGTGGCTGACATGGGGAAATCGGAGAAGAGAAAGGAATGGGGAAGCTGCTGCCGCCACGATACACGTCATGCAAACGGCCCGGCAGGCTTGCGCCTGTCGGGCCGTTCTTTCACACGTTACGTGTCACCTGGCGCCTCGCGCCCGGCGCGCACAGCCCGGGACCGTCAAGCCGGCTGTTCAGCTGACTTCTGATCGGCCTGCAGACGCGCGACCACTTCCTTGCGATAGCGGTTCAGTTCCTGAGCCGTATTGAAAGTGCGCTCGAACAGGATGGACAGGTTGTGCAGGATGCGTTCGACGACCTTCTTTTCCCAGCCGTCGTCGAAGCGGATCTGCTCGTCGAGCCAGCGCTCGAGCCATTCCGGATCGGGCAGGCGCGACTGGATCGTGTCGCGCGGGAACAGTGCCTGATTCACGTGCAGGTTGGTCGGGTGCAGCGGCTTTTCCGTGCGCCGCGCCGATGCCATCAACACACCGATCTTGGCGAACGCAGCGCGCGCGACGTCGCCGCAATTCGTCATGGCCTTCTTCATGTAGCGCAGGTAAGCGCCGCCATGACGGGCTTCGTCACGCGAGATGGTTTCGTAGATGGCCTTGATAACCGGCTCCGTGTGCCATTCGGCAGCGCGACGATACCAGTGGTTCAGGCGAATTTCGCCGCAGAAGTGCAGCATCAGCGTTTCAAGCGGCGGCGCCGGATCGAATTCGAAGCGCACCGCGTGCAGTTCCTCTTCGGTCGGGCACATTTCCGGCTTGAAACGGCGCAGATACTCCATCAGGACCAAGGAGTGTTTTTGTTCTTCGAAGAACCACACGCTCATGAAGGCCGAGAAATCGCTGTCGTGATGATTGTCGCGCAGGAACATTTCCGTTGCGGGCAATGCGGACCATTCGGTGATTGCGTTCATCTTGATCGTCTTGGCCTGTTCATCGGTCAGGAGCGATGCATCGAACTTGTCCCAGGGAATGTCTTTCTCCATGTCCCATCGAACGGACTCGAGCGATTTATAAAGTTCCGGATAAAGCATGGTGTTCATAGTCCCACCCCTGTTCTGCGCATTGCGACGGCTGTTTGTGTCTTTTGCAACTCTTGCTTACGGCGAACGAAACACACGCGTTCGCGAGCCAAGCATTCAATTTTACGCGGGAATCAGCCACGCAGACGCACCTTGCGGCAAAGAAGTCCTGCGGCATGTGTGCGCACGCTAACACCGCGGTCTCGCGCCACGCGGCCACCCATGCGCGAACCTACCCAACGCAATCGGTGCAGCCTGCCAAGATGGAAGCCGCTATCCAGCCCCGCGCCGGTCGAACCGGTGGCAAACGGGCGGCGGATTGGTTGTTTTCGGGGCGCGCCCAAGGGCCAAACAAGCTTACAGCATGATAGCACGCGGGCCTGACAGCTCTCCCTTACATAGGGTCACAAGCACGCGGCCCCTTGATCGATCTCAATGAAGTAGCTGACGTTCGTGTTCTGCCTGTCACGAAGGAGGAGCAAGGCGCGTGCCGGCCGGGATCGGCGGGGGCGCCCGCCTGGTAAGCGGCGCGTGCGCCGCCGCCCATCAGAACTAGCGCGAGCCGCATGCGCAGGACACGCTCTCAGTCACGCCGGCCCCTCTCACTCAGGCTGCGAAGGTGTCTTTTTCGTGGCGCGCGGCCGGCTCGCCGTGCCGCTTGACGGCCTGGCGGCAGACGCCCGTTTTGTTACGGACTCCTTTTCAGACGGCTTGTCCGCACCGGCACTCTCGGCGGCACCGGCTTGCGCCGAATCTTCTCCCGCTACCGACGACTCCGCGGCGGCTGCCGCTGCGGGCTGGGTCATCGCAAACTGCGCGATCTGGTTGAACTGCGACTGCAGCAAGTTCCACCAGGCGGACGCATCGAAAGCCGGCGCGTTCGCATTCTCGCCCGCTTCCGGCTCCGCACTGCTCGCGGCTTCGGGCCGCGGCGTAGCGGCCGCTGCGGGATGTGGTTTCTCGGGCGCCGGGGTAGGCGCACCCGCCGGTTGCGCCATCGACTGCTGTGCGAACGCGCCGAATGCCCGCAGCGTCGCAAGCGTAGCGCGCTGCACTTCAAGCGCCTGAATTGCGGACTGCAGCATATTCAGATTCAGCTTGAGCCACTGCTCGACCGCGCGCATGTCGGTGATGCGCTTGTCGAGTTCTTCGACATTGGTGAGCGGCGCCATCATGTCGGACATCATCGACAGCGACGGCCCGAGGCCCGGAGTCGCGCCCGCCGGTGTGCCATGAAAAGCCGAGCCGAACGGGGTGAGCCGCATCATGTCCCACATGCGGTCCAGCATCTCGCCAGGAGGAAACCCCGGGAAGCCCGGAAAGGGCGGCGTGGAGCCAGGTGTATTGGTCATGCGTTTCTCCTCGCAGCAGACAGGGATGGATTGGGTGCCGTACCGGGCGCGTTTCGCCGGATCATACCGCGCGTAGCAGCGGGCTTGTCACATAGGGGCGCAGTGCGTCTAGTGCTCCCCGCGAAAATCCGGTGCGCGCCGCTCGCGCAGCGATGTCACACCTTCGCGCACGTCCGGGCCGGCGAAGCCCATGAACTCGAGCGCGAGCGACGTATCGAAGGCCGGTCCCGCTGAACGCAACCAGTTATTCAACGCGTACTTGGTCCAGCGAATCGCCGTCTGCGAACCATGCGCGAGTTTCTCGGCAACTTCGAATGCTTTGGGCAACAGATCATGTTCGTCGACCGCCAGCGACACGAGACCGATCCGCTCGGCCTCTTCGCCGCTCACCGGTTCGCACAGCAGCAGGTAGTACTTGGCTTTTGCCATGCCGCACAGCAAGGGCCATACGATCGCCGCGTGATCGCCCGCTGCGACGCCGAGGCGCGTGTGACCGTCGATGATGCGCGCGCTCTTCGTCGCAATCGAAATATCGGCGAGGAGCCCCGCCACCAACCCCGCGCCGACGGCTGGCCCGTGCATGGCGGAGACGATCGGCTTGCTGCAATTGATCACGTTGTAGACGAGGTCGCGCGCCTCGCGCCAGACGCGGGTCCGAACCTCGAAGTCGGTCGCCATCTGCTC